>CAIJEA010000409.1 GCA_903819605.1 uncultured cyanobacterium
ACGAAGTGCCGCAACGCTCCTCTGAGTTTTGCTTTATTCTAATGAGTAAGCATAATGGCGCGGTTTCTACTAAAGTTACATTAGCCCAGTATTTAGTTTTCTGCTCTTGCAGTGTAGAAAACTAAGACTCAGAATTGCAAATTAGAGTTTTTTGGTAACCCGTGGAAATTTTATGTATCAGTAACGGACATGGTGAAGATATCATCGCTGCCCGTATCTGCATTGAACTCGAAAAATTAGGATTTTCAGCGATCGCCTTGCCCCTTGTGGGCGTGGGACATGCATACACAAAAGCAAATATAAAGATTGTCTCTCAGTTCACACAGGCAATGCCATCGGGGGGATTTGTAAGGATGGACAGCCGCCAGCTTTCGCGGGATGTCAAAAGTGGGTTAGTGGGGCTAACTCGCAAACAACTAGGCTTTGCTTGGAATTGGTCGCGCGATCGCCGACGCGGTAAAAGATTGATTTTGGCTGTGGGTGATATCGTGCCTTTACTGTTTGCATGGTTACCATCAAAATTTTTCGGTTGTGATTTTGTTTTTGTAGCAACGGCGAAGTCAGAATATTATTGGCGCGATCGCAAAAGTGCGCTACCCCATGTCAAAAAGCCCTTTGGTGGTTCGATCTTTTTCCCTTGGGAACGCAGCTTGATGAATAGCGATCGCTGCAAAGCGGTATTCGTCCGCGATCTTTTGACTGCGGAAATCTTGAATCGAGACTTTAAGTTACCTGCGATCTATCTTGGCAACTCGATGATGGATGGGCTCGAACCTAAAGGGCTTGATTTTGGTATTGGAGAAAATGATTGGGCAGTAGCGATTTTGCCTGGTTCGCGAGCGCCAGAAGCCTATGAAAATTGGATGACCTTGATGCTATGTGCTCAAGTTGTCTCTCGCACGATTCCTCATGATGTGCATTTTTTAGTAGCGATCGCCCCAGATTTAGATCTAGAAATCATTGGACAAAGCATTGTCCAAAAAGGCTGGCTTCGTATTGATGAAACCACATTTAAAGTACAAAATGCTCGACTGGTTTTATTAAAAGAAGGTTTTGGCGATTGCTTGGATCAGTGCCATTTAGGTTTGGCAATGGCAGGAACTGCCACCGAACAAATGGTGGGATTGGGTAAACCTGTAATCACGATCGCAGGAAATGGTCCTCAATTTACGCGACAATTTGCCGAAGAACAAGCGGATTTACTGGGATGCTCGATCAATCTAATCGACAAACCTGCTCAGGTTGCCGATGTCTTGAATGAAATTTTGCAAGATCCTGATTATTTCCAAGAAGTAAGCCGCAACGGTGTAGAACGAATGGGGAAAGCAGGGGCTTCAGCAAGAATTGCTAAATATATCGCTGAGCAAATTAAATAAGAAAGAAGGATCGGAGCGCATTCTTTCTTATTTGTGTAAGCTGCCCTAATTTACGCAAAATTACAAGTAGAGGCAACTCATGAATTGTCTCTACTTGTAATGCAAGTTTGTAATTTCTACCTAAGGAAACAAGTCTTTCAAAAAGAGGGATATTTCAGCCCGATCGCTGACATTAAAGAAATCAAGCGGCACAACTCCATCGGTATGCCGACCAACCACACCAAAACCCAATCTTGCGCGACGATAGTTCATTACTAGAGGACTATTGGCAGGTAAGGGCTGACGCAACCAAGTATCAAAACTAGTTGCTTGCGCCATGCGATCGCCCATAGCGCGAACTATGGCAACAGATCGTTCATCGGGCAAACTCTTTGTGGAGAAAACATAGGCTCGTTCGAGCAATTTATCGCGCAAGTTAGGATTGAACCATGCGGAAACAACCATTTCTAGAGGTGTTTGAGGATTCTGTTTGACCGATTGCAATGCGTCATTGTCATTGGCGATCGCATTGGCTAGGAGTACCGCTGATGGATTTTTAGTTTGCTTAAGTTCTGCAATCGCACTAGGCTGACCAACCCACCATCTTAGAGCAGCAAGGTTTAGCGATTGATTTGGATTGTTGCTATATAGACGTTCGAGATTGGCGACTACTTGCGGATAGAGCTGCTGAAAGTTTGGATCTGTCCAAATTGGACTGGTGATAAAGCTAGGATCGTTGACTACTTCGGTGGTCATCGCTGCGATCGCTTCCTTAGTCTTGCCCTGACGCAATAGGCTCACACCCAGACCGAAATCAAGCGATCGCTTTAGTGGAACCAATTCCAATCCGCGTCGGAAATAAGCCTCTGCTTCTTGGGCAGAACTGGGCGTATTTTGTTGGAGACTGAGCCAAGCAGCAGCATTATAGCCTGCTTCATTATTGGGATTTTTGGCGATCGCAGTTTTGATCCAAGTAAGACCATCTTTGCTCCATGCTTGTGACTGCGGTAAATTTGGATAGCTGATTGCCAGATCTGCCAAGTTCCAACCTAACTGATAGGGATAGTAAGGTTCCCAAGGGGCAAGCTGATTGGCTAATTTGAGCCGATCTTGAAACTTATCAATTGAGGCGATCGCTTCAGGTAAATATTCCTGTTTTGCTGCTGTCAAATCCGACCTTGCTTGCGATAGATGAATAAAAGCCACACTTGACGATTGCCAAGCTGTATTTACGGGAATTAACCATGCGATCGCTGCCCCAAAATAAACTGTGATAATAATCGCAAACCAAAGGCGCGGCTGCCTATAATATCCCAAAGTAATCAGTTCGCCAGTATGTATTTGTCCCACATAGGCAAGACTTGCCAACACAATCACTAAGCTGCCACTAATTGCGGGAACATCAAGCTGATAGTCTGTAATTGCCAACATCCCATAGCCCAGCAAACTTCCAAATAGTCCATAGGCGATCGCTTGATCCTGTGAATTTGCTTGCCAGCTAGCGGATCTGTGTAATCGGATAAATAGACTGACGATCGCCACAAATAGAAACAAAAAGGTAATAACTGATCCAATACCTAGTTCCGCCCAGAGATGCACAGGGGTGCTGTGTAATTGAAATAAAAGTTCGGCTTCGCGTCCCGCCCACTGTGGACGATATTGCTGATAGAGCATTACTGCTGAACCTGCCCCCGCCCCAAATAGCCAATGCTCCAATCCTATACGCCAGCCCACATCCGCCGCGATCGCTCTGAACATTAGTTCTCCTGAACCTTGAGCGGGATTGGTCAAACTGGAAATTAATCCTAATACTAGCGATCGCAACCGATTATTTGCCGTAATAAGTAATCCAAATATTGAAAGCGACCCACAACCGCCCAAAATTACCAACCAGCGATTACCCCCTTTCCGAAATAAAGCTAAGATAATTCCGTACAGGACTATTGCCCCTAATCCCAAAAATCCCCCCCTTGAACTGGTTGTATATAAATCAATCAACCCTAAGCCGATCGCCATTAGCCACAGCGATCGCCATATTCCCTTTTGGGCGATCGCTAAACTTACAAAGATTGGCAAAACTAGCATCAAAAAGCCTGCGACATAGTTTTGATGTCCCATCGGAGCCCAGTTACGCGACTGCAAATCGGAAAAATCGTAAGTGAGATTTAGTCCCCATTGGTTGAGTTTGGCAAATTGTGTCAATTGTGGAATCCATGATTGGGTTGTCCACAAAAACAAGCTTTCAATAATTACCGCAATGCCAAGTAGTCCCTGAAATCTTAAAATTGGCAAAATTGCCGAAGTAATTGATGGCGTGAGGCTTTTCTTTGCGCCATCAGTACTGTGCAAAAAGTTATTGGTCACATACAGTGCCATGAAATAGCCAAACGCAGTCAAGCTGTACCACATTCCCTGATTAGGAAACTGTGAAAACATCGTTGATAAGCACAGTGTCACCAATCCAGAACCGATCGCCCAATCAAAGCCACCACCTAATAAATAAAAGGGATTTTCCTGCCGCCATAGATTGAGTAACCCTGCGATCGCAAAGCATAGCAATCCTACTTGCCATAACATTACCCATGGAAAAGACACCATTTGTGTGCTGCTATCGGGCAATAAAGTGAATAAGATATAGGCGGCAATGCCTAACTGGATGATTAACCGACCTGTACGCATAAAACTTGGTAACCCAATTCAGCAAAATAATCAGTGATTTAGGGAAAAGAAAGATTTCACAACAATCTTTCTTTTCCCTAAATCAGCAAGCTAGATTTAATTATGTCAGTAATTATCATTATCAAACCTGATTTATGGATTTCAGAAATGCCACTGAAATCTATGGGGCTTACGCAAATGAATGAAATGTAGGGGAAATTCATGAATTTCCCCTACGATAGAATGAGGGTTTAAAGTCGTTGTTGCGTAAGTCCTAATCTATAAATCGAATTTGATGATCTCAAAACCCAAGTGGCGATCTCCATATAATGATAAATGCTGGTTTTTGGTGATATGAGCAAGAAAATCCTCAAAAAAGGATATTATTGCGATCACCAATATCTAGTAACTTATGAACGAGGTTCCACCACCTTTGCAGCCTAGTGAAAAATTAGGACTTGAGGCAATTGCAATTGCAATGTTCTCAAGTTCCAGTCTTGAAGATTTATTAAAAATATTTTTAACTAGCTTGGGAGAAAGACTGGGGATTAGTCGTATAGCTATATGTCACTTTGTAAACCTACAGGAAGCTAAGGTATTAGCAGAAGCAATCTCTATCAACACACAGAGCATTAAAAATCAAACTTATCCGATCTCTTACTTTGGTATTGATTCGCTGCAAGAATACCCTAGCGATCGCATTGTCAATTTTTCTGATGTTAGCCAGACAGCAGAAACTTTAACCATACATCAGTATTGGCAAAAAACAGAAGTTAAAGCCATGATGTCAGTTCCAATTGTGTTTGATTTATTAACAGAAGCTAATAAAATTTGGGGATTAGCTGTTGTACAACAATGCGATTATCCACGTCAATGGCAAATGTCTGAAGCTGAATTTCTCCTTGAATTATCTCAAGTTTTAGGTCAATGTTTGCAGTCTTGGAAATTACGTTTGCAATCTTCTACGTTCTCCCTATTACCTCTTAAAAAAGATTTTATAAACAATGAAATAAGCGAAAGCGATCGGGAAGAATTTGTAGCAAAAAGAATAGAGATCACAAAAGATTTAGAAATTGCATCATCCCAATTAAGTCACATCTCAGATGGAATAGCGGTATCTGGCAGTTTTATTTTAGTGGATGACGATGAAAATAAGATACTTAATACGCTTTATCGAGAAAAAGATGAAGCGACGATTAATCATGCGATTAATCTTGCTTTACAAAAACTCGATTTACAGTCAAAATATAGCTATAACAAGTATTCTAGCGATTTTAATCAGTTGGAAAACCTTCAAACTATTGATGGAATTGATGTGGAATCAATCACCCTAGAGAACGTTCTAGAAGATGTTACGCAAGTTAAAAATCAAGATAAAGTTGAGTATTTACAAAAAAGGGTTAGTGAACTAGTAGAAAGCCTACAACAAAAAATTGATGAAATTGCTAGTCTGCAAATCTACATTCAAGAGATTACTGAATCCCAAAAGGAGTTTCACCAAATGTTACTAAATTTGCAATCCGAAAATTTAACCCAAACGGTCAAAGATTCCATTATAGAAATGTGTCAATCGCTTTTTTCAAAACAGTCATTATAATTCTCAAAAGTCGAGATGGTGAAAATCACCACCTCATAACAATTAATTACGTGTAACTACTGCTTCAACAAAAGCTGTCTGTACTTTAGCTTTTGTGTCTGTGTCAACTTTACTCTCAACAGCAGCGATCGCCCAACGTAGTGGGTTGCCTTGTTTTGCTAGCTCCTGTTCAACGGTTTTAGCGATCGCTTCTTGGTTCTCATTAATCTCAATTTCCGCAGTAATAAAATGTGTAGTCATTATTTTTAGTTTTCTAATTTGATTAATTGAATTGTATAGCGGTTTGCCATTTGAAGGCAAAATCAATTTTTAGGATGTATGAGCGAGGTCGAAGCCCCACCCATATAACTTTGGATTGCTATATGATGCAAGATTATGTAGCGTTTACTAATTTAGTGAAGTACAGGATTGTGTCCTCGCCTTCGGCAGGGACACAATCCTATGTACCTCACTTACTTGAAAAGCGCTATAAAAGTCCTCAATAAGTATGAATCAACATGAGTGCGAATCTATCAAGGGCAAGCAGAAGTATCGATCCAACTAACAAATGGCAATTCTGGATCGATCGCGGCGGCACATTTACAGATATAGTCGCGCAAGCTCCTGATGGCGAGATTGTCGTACATAAGTTATTGTCTGAGAATCCTGCTCACTACACCGATGCCCCGATTCAAGGAATTCGTGATGTTTTGGGAATCTCTCAAGATCAGGCAATTCCCATTGACCAAATTGCCGCTATTAAAATGGGTACGACTGTGGCGACTAATGCCCTTTTAGAACGAAAAGGCGATCGCACAGTTCTGCTCATTACAAAAGGATTTCGTGATTCCTTGCGGATTGGTTATCAGAATCGTCCCAATATTTTTGCCCGTCATATCATTTTACCTGAAATGCTTTATGAGCAAGTGATCGAGGTGGAAGAACGTTATAGCGCTCATGGGGAAGTTCTCATTCCTTTAAATGAGGATTTAGCTTTAAGAGAATTACAAAAAGCTTACGATCTAGAGATTAGAGCTTGTGCGATCGCCTTAATTCATAGTTATCGCTATCCTCAACATGAAAAAAGATTAACAGAACTAGCTAAACAAATTGGCTTTACGCAGGTTTCTGTCTCCCATAAAATTAGCTCCTTAATTAAATTTATCAGCCGTGGTGATACGACTGTTGTTGATGCCTATTTATCACCAATTCTCAAGCGCTATGTCGATCGCGTTAGTTTTGAGTTAGGTAATGCAGAGCTTGGCTCTACATTACCTAACCTGATGTTTATGCAGTCCAATGGTGGACTAGTAGAAGCAAAATCTTTTCAGGGTAAAAATAGTATTCTCTCAGGTCCCGCAGGAGGAATTGTCGGCGCAGTGCAGACCAGCTTACAGGCGGGATTTGAGAAAATTATTAGCTTTGATATGGGCGGTACTTCTACCGATGTCGCGCATTATACAGGAAATTATGAGCGATCGCTAACTACAGAAGTCGCTGGTGTGAGACTGAGTACGCCCATGATGGCAATCCATACGGTAGCGGCAGGCGGAGGTTCCTTGCTATTTTTTGATGGAGCTAGATATCGCGTGGGTCCTGAATCTGCGGGTGCATTCCCGGGCCCTGCTTGTTATCGTAATGGCGGTACGTTGGCGGTGACAGATTGTAATGTGATGTTAGGAAAGTTACAGCCCGATTTCTTCCCCAAGGTCTTTGGGAAAGAGGGGGATTTACCGCTCGATCGCCAAATTGTTGTTGAGAAATTCACGGAATTAGCGCAAACCATCAGCCAATCCACAGGTCAATCTGTTACTCCTGAAGTTGTTGCTCAAGGATTTCTCGAAATTGCAGTTGAGAAGATGGCGAGTGCTATCAAAAAAATATCGGTACAGCGTGGTTATGATGTTTCAGAATATGTGCTGTGTTGTTTCGGCGGTGCGGGTGGTCAGCACGCTTGTGCGATCGCGGATGTATTGGGTATGACGCAAGTGTTTATTCATCCTTATGCAGGGGTTTTATCGGCCTATGGCATCGGTCTCGCTGATATTCGCACCATCCGCGATCTCTCTGTCGAATCAGCATTAAGTTGGGAATTATTAGGAGAATTGGAAACCATTGCTAAGAACTTAAGCGAAGAAGGTAAAGCCGAAATTTTGCAAGGTAATGCTGATGGTGATTTGTCTATCGAAACTAGTTTGCGATTACGTTATGCTGGCACGGATTCATCGCTAACTGTGGCAATCTCCAATCCTTTAAACTTTTGTTCGCAAACAACTTTAGAATATTTGCAAACTAGCTTTGCCGCTTTACATAAAGAGAGATATGGCTTCATCTTTGCGGATAAGGTACTTGTAGTTGAGGCGATCGCCGTAGAAACAATCGTTTCAAAGAAAAAGGAAAAAGCCAAAAGGGAAAAATCAGAAGCTCTAAAGCCAACAGCTAACAGCCAACAGCTAACAGCCAACAGCCAAAAAATCCAAGTTTACATGAATGGAGAATGGCATCAAGCTCCCGTATTGCGGCGAGAAGATTTGCGAGTAGGCGATCGCATTAAAGGGGCAGCTCTGATTATTGATGCGACGGGGACTAATGCGATCGAGCCTAATTGGGAAGCAGAGTTGACTGAGGATCATTCTTTAATATTAAGAAGATCTGCTCCACCCTCACCTGTTAAGGCGGAAGGCGAATCTCTTCAAGTCCCTCTTAATAAAGGGGATTTAGTGGTTTCTATGCCCGATCCTATTAAGCTAGAAATCTTTAATAATCTCTTTCAATCGATTGCCGAACAAATGGGATTTACCCTGCAAAATACGAGCGCTAGCGTGAATATTCGCGAGCGGTTGGATTTTTCCTGTGCGATTTTTGATGGCGAGGGAGAATTAGTTGCGAATGCACCGCATATTCCTGTACATCTTGGTTCGATGGGGGAAAGCGTGAAAGCGTTGATCAGCGATCGCGGTAATAATATTCATTTGGGTGATGTGTTCGCTACGAATAATCCCTACAACGGCGGCACGCATTTACCTGATATCACAGT
>CAIJEA010000410.1 GCA_903819605.1 uncultured cyanobacterium
CCACCCCCCCCCCCCCCCCCCCCCCCCCCCCCCCCCCCCCCCCCCAACTCTCTTCTGGGTTTTGTTAAAGATCCTCAATAATGTGAGAGAGGCTTCGACTACGCTCAGCCAACGTGACCTTCGGCTGAGTGTAGTCGAAGCGAAGCCTATTATGTTTATGGGATCGCTACAGTAGGATCGACTTTATAGCTATTGACAACGCGATCGAAGGACTCTTTTAACGCAGGAATTTGATCGGCAACCCCACCAGTAGTAATCAGCGAAATTTTGTCACCACTGCGACTAATAAAACTATTACCCTGTACCTTGGCAGTAATATCTTTAATTGATTCGTCATAGCCCCAGACAATTTGGACGCTACCATCCTTTTGCACCACGGGGGGTTCGAGAGCAAATTTGGGTCTAGTGCCAAAAGTAGATTTTAGAAAGGTTTCTAAAAGAGAAGTCAACTGTTCGGGTGTAGTTTCTGATGGTGCTTTAAAAACATCAACGGTGAGTAATGCATTTTTAGTTGGATCAAACCATAAAACAATTACTTCGTTTGGTTTTTTGTTTTCTTTGGGAGTCCAACCTTTAGGGACATCAAGTTGGAATAGTCCTGAGGGATATTTATAAGGCTCTAACCCATCAATCTTGACTTTAAGAATCCGAGCATCAGATTTTGTCTCAGAATCAGGATTTGTGGTGGCAACACTTTTGGCATCTGGTGTTTTTGGCTCAGCACTGGCACTAGATGCGACAGGACTAGCAGGTGTAGGTGTTTCACTCACTTTGTTCTCAGGTGTGCAACTTCCAAGTAAACTTCCCAAGATAGCGATCGCACCAAAAGTAGCAGCAATAGACTTATTTTTTGCCATTGTTTTCAGGTTTTTCCCAGCCTTTAAAAATAGTTTTAAGGAATAGTAAGACTAGCGTTGACAATCTGACTGTTGGATATTCTAGCGAAGGAATCTTTCATTTCCACAAATTTAGACTCGATCGCCCCAAAAGTTAAAATTGAAAACTTGTTATTGATACGTTGAAGTTTACTATTAGCTTGAAATTTAAGTTTCTTGTTACCAATTGTTACAGTCGAAGTCCATTCGATCACAATATTTCCTGTGGCTTCAAGCACAGGCGATCGCATTGAGAAATCGGGCTGATTTCCGTACATACCCTTAATAATTACTTCAAAAACATCAGCAAGACGGTTTTCGGGAATCTCACTAGGAGGCACAAAAATATTTGTAGAAATACTAGCTCTTCCTGCTTTCTCATTCCAAGTAACCAGTATTTCGCCCGCTTGACTGTTGTCAACTATTTTCCAACCTTTCGGCACATTTATTTCTAAAATGCCCGAACGATGTTTATAAGGTTCAAGTTCACCGATTTCTAGTTCTGGCAATTTGCTGGCGATCGCAGGACTGGGAGTGACTATTGGCGAAGCGATCGGTGTAGTTTTAGCTGGCGTGCCGTTGATAGTATTGGTTGGGATCGAAGTATTATTATCGCCAGTATTTGAAGTATTTGCATTGCCACAGGCTGTAAATAAGCCTGTGGCGATCGCTGACAGTAATAAAATCGATGCCCTAATCGATACCTTTTGAGAAAGAAACATAATGTTGCGTAATTTAGCGGTCTATATAACCCAGATAATTTAAAAGCCTTGCTTAGCAAGGCTTTTAAATTTATGCATTCATTGTGTCGTGAATCTAGCCAAACTGCAATGCTCGACCACGTACATCAGGATTGACTTTGCCATTAGCAAATACAATCTGACCACCGACAATCGTTGTCACCGCCCAGCCTGTAAGCTCCCACCCAGCAAAAGAACTCCACCCACATTTGGTCAGTAAATCCTCATTTTGGACAGATTTATAGTTTTGTAAATCAACTAGTACCAAGTCTGCATCCCAACCGATACGAATCTCTCCCTTATTAGCAATTTTGTAAGATTTAGCTACATTACTGCTCATCCATTGGCTAACCTGATGCACAGTACAACGTCCTTTCATTGCTTCGGTCAGCATTAACGGCATTGAGGTTTCCACGCCAGGCATTCCCGAAGGTACATTGGCTGGTTCTAGCAATACGGTTTCCTTTGAAGATTTTTCAGATTGGTTAGTTTGAATATCTTCGTTGTTGGCTAGTCCTTTTTCCGCTAAGGTATGGGGCGCATGATCGGTCGCAATAAAGTCAATCACCCCATCTAATAGAGCTTGCCAGAGCGTTTCTTGATCGCGGGGCGATCGCAAGGGTGGATTCATTTGCGCGAGGGAGCCTATTTTTTCGTAAGCGCTAATATTCATCAATAAATGCTGAGGAGTAACTTCCGCCGTTACCCATGCAGGTTTATCTTGGCGTAAAAATTCCGCTTCTTCCCCCGTAGACATATGCAAGATATGCAAACGCCGTTGATATTTTTTAGAAAGCTTGACTGCTAATTGTGTCGCATTGAGCGCTGCTTGATTATCTTGGATAATCGAATGCAGAGCAGGTTCCTTGCTCCCTGCAAATTCCCTACGGCGTTGGGCAATTCGCGCTTGATCCTCGGCATGAACTGCAATCAGGCGATCGCCTTGCGAAAAAATCCGATCTAAAATTTCTTCTTGATCGACAAGCAAAGCCCCATGCATCGATCCCATAAATATTTTGATGCCACAGGTAGGATTAGCTGTGAGCAAGTCTGGCAAAACTTCACCAGTCGCCCCGATAAAAAAGCCATAGTTAACCACACATTTGCTAGCCGCCCGACTGAGCTTGTCATCTAGTGCTGCTTGCGTAATCGTGAGCGGTCGCGTATTTGGCATTTCTAAAAAGCTGGTCACACCACCCTTAGCGCAAGCATGACTCGCCGATCGCAAATCTTCTTTATGCTCTAACCCTGGTTCCCGAAAATGCACTTGCGGATCGATTACGCCTGCTAACAAAGTCAAACCCGCTGCTTCAATAATTTCTAAAGGTTGCTCATCAGCGCTTAGTTCTGCGGGATCTAGGTAGGTAGCGATCGCTGCAATTTTCCCGTCCTTGACATAGACATCCCCCAGTAAAGTCTGGCGATCGGGCAAAATAATTGTGCTTTGTCGAATTAATATGCTCAAAATAAAATCTCTATTGGTTATTTATATAGTTAGGCGATATTTATAAATCAAAATTTGTAAATCAAGAAATATTTACAACTAAGCTTTGTAAGAACTACCTCTTTCATTGGCTCTTAGCAAAGGCTTATTTTTAGCCTTACTTTCAATTACTTCCCAATCAGCATTTTCTAGCACAGCATCCAATACGTCAGATAGATTGCAACGCTGCTCATAGGCAATGCGCCTTAAAATATCGTGATGTTCTGGCAAAACATATACAGGCTTCCTCTGTGTTTGCGCCATTTTTAACTTAGTAGTAAATCAATTCTGCTAATAGTACCACAGCTAAGTGTATAATTTAAAAATTGGCTAATTAGCTGCTTGTGACGTAAATATGAAAAAAACATTTATCGATCTATTCTCTGGTGCAGGCGGCATGTCTTGTGGGTTAGAAATGGCTGGCTGGAGTTGCTTGCTAGGAATTGACCACGATCGCGCTGCTATTGAAACTTTTCAGCATAACCATCCACAAGCTAAAGCGATCGCTGGCGATATTCGTGAGGTATCTAACCAGCAAATTCAAGAAATAATCGAGCATCAAAAAGTTGA
>CAIJEA010000411.1 GCA_903819605.1 uncultured cyanobacterium
AACAACTCACCGCACCATTGATTGGCAAATCAGCAACACTATCTCAGATTCGTGAAATTGCAGACAAGATTACCAAAATCTATCAGAACGACAATTTTATTACTTCAAGGGCATTTATTCCTTCTCAAGATATCAAAGATGGCATCGTCAAAATTCAAGTATTAGAAGGAAAACTCGAACGTATCGATATCAAAAGAGCTGGAAATGTAGAGGGTAGACTAAAAGATGATTATGTTCGCGATCGCGCTGCGCTTAGTGCACCCCCTCCGCTTAACTTTACTAGCCTAGAGGAAGAACTTCAGTTATTACGCGCCGATCCTCTCATCTCAGATATCAAGGCAAATCTCATCTCAGGTAGTACCCCCGACCAAAATATTTTACAGGTTACCTTTAGCGAAGCGAAAACCTTCTCAATACGTCCATTCTTTGATAATTACGGTAATTCTTCTACAGGGATCTATCGTATTGGCACTTCTGTTCAAGAAGCAAACCTGACTGGTAATGGTGACTCTATATTTGCAAGCTATACGCGATCGGGAAGTTCTGACAACTATAGTTTGGGATATCTCTATCCTGTCAATCCTAGGGGTGGAACGGTGAGCTTTAATCTGGCTATTGGTCAGAGTCCAATTACTGAGCCGCCCTTCGATACGCTTAATCTTTCCACCAACTTCCAGAGCTACGAACTGAGTTATCGCCAACCAATTGTACGTTCCATTTATGAAGAGTTTGCCCTCGGCATCAGTTTTGCTTTGGAGAATAGTTCATCTTTCTTTGGTGGAAGATCCTTCAATTTTCAGAATTTACTCTTTGATGATGGAACCTCTCAATCTCGCGTTCTCCGACTCACCCAAGAATATGTTAGTCGCGATAATGCTGGAGCTTGGGCTTTTCGCTCAGCTTTAAACTTGGGCTTAGACTTTCTTGGAGCTACTATTCGCAATGATAGTACGCCTGATGGGAGATTCTTTTATTGGGGATTACAAGGGTTGCGAGTGCAACGGTTTGGAGAGGATAAAGACACTCTTGCTACATTTCGACTAAACGCTCAATTTACTGGCGATCGCCTGCTCTCTCTCAATCGCTTTAGTATTGGAGGACCTCAGTCTGTGCGCGGCTATCGTCAAAGTCAACTAGTTGGGGACAATGGTATTCAAGGTTCGGTAGAGTTTCAATTCCCTGCGGTGAGAGATCCTGATGGTGTGGCGATCGTCAAACTCTTACCTTTTATCGAGGCTGGCACTGTCTGGAACTCGCGCACAGTTAATGTGGGAACGCAGTCGCTCTTGGGTATCGGTTTAGGTGCAACCTATCAACCGATTCGTAACCTTACATTGCGACTTGACTATGGTATTCCCTTAGTGAATGTAGGCAACTCTGGCACAAATCTTCAGGATTCAGGGCTTTACTTTTCTGTTAGTGGTGGTTTTTAGCTTGGATTCGTAACTTAGAGAAGGATTTCGGAAATAAGATCACTTTCCACAGAGCGCAACCTGTTGCAAAGAGAATTTATTTAAAAAATGGCTACAGGCTGACCATTTACCTTGTACGGGCACTGATAATAAATTGCAATGTCCACCGTTTCGACCTCTTGGGTCATAATTTTTACAAAAGCGACAGTTCATATCAAATTTCACCAGATTTATTTATAGCTGCGGCTAAGCTCATTTGGACAAATCAAAAAAAGATAGGTTTTGATGATGCCTCTTTTTGAGTTTTGTATCCCAATAAGATTGGCGATCGCAACATCTATTCTCTTCTTAATTACAGATAAATCTTGTGATAAATTTGCTTTTTCCCTGTGATCGCGATCGCATGTTGTTCACCACAGTTTACTTTTAACGTAACATGCCGTTTGGGTTTTATAGCAGTGCAAGGGTGATAGATGGCAACGCGAAGCGCCGCCATCTATCTTTGGGGTTTTCTGTAACTCAATTTAACTTTGGGCAAGTGATGGCAAACTGACTTGCCGTCGGACATTGATGCTCTAAGCATGGCTGTTGAAAAGCAGGGTCATTTTCTGGAAGGGGAGGAAGTTGTCCAAAAATCATCTGACAACTGAGATCCTCAAAGTTAGGTGTCATCGTGAGAGGAATACCAAACTTCTCAGTGAAGAATTCTTGGGTTGGGACTTTACACATATTGACACACATGCCAACACAGCCACTATCAACAAGATAACGGCATTTTTTAATATAAACAGCCGATGGTTGCGATCGCACTGTCCCATCCGCCAAATCAACTTCAGCTTCGGCAACCTCACAAGGACCGACTAGCCAAACAAACATTTTTGTAGCAAACCATGCATTGAGGACGCAGACCAGCTTTGTTGGAGAAAAGAATGTACGAATAGCCCAGAGCGCTGGAGCAGGAACTAGGGATTGTAATACTTTCGCAACAACTACTTGCTGCTCTTGAGCATTACGCCCTTGCATAATTTGTTTTGACAATTCAACAAAGCCATCATAGCCACTAACTTCAGTTGTCGTCCCTAAAGCTTGGGACATCTTGCGCGAAAAAAGCCAAATGAAGAGACGATCGCCTAAGTTGTCTTTGTATTCATCTTTGGCAATAGGTTGTAAGGCTTTAGACTGCATATCTTTTCTCAAATTCAGACTAACAAGATTCGCTATCAACGATCTTAACTTTATTCTCCAGTTTCTATACTAGGGTAGTCAGTGTCAACACCTTTGCATAGGTTCACATGGCACTATGATATAGCTATAGCTAAATAAGTTAAAACATAAAACCAATAAGAGAGTTGGGGGGGTGT
>CAIJEA010000412.1 GCA_903819605.1 uncultured cyanobacterium
CCAATCTATCCCGAAAATGGTGTGGTTGCGGATAATGTGCTGGAAGTGCGCGCAGGACTCACTCAAGAATTAGGTTTAAAGGAAGGCGATCGCATTGCCATCAAATTCTTGTTGCCAAAAAATCAATGACAACTATAATCATTTTTGATAAAGATCTGACTTTGTCAAATCTTTATCAAAAATGTTCAGAAACTACTTTGTAATTTCTGCGTGAAAGTGTTACAAGTAGCAGTGGTGAATCTTGAGTGAAAGAAGAGTTAAGAAAATGACAGCTAGCAGAGCGAGAATGCCTGAACCGCAGAGATCCCCTCAACCTCTTGATCGTAAGAGTAAGCACCTGCTGGAGAATCGCAAACTAGCAACAAATAAGAACGTTAAACGCCTTCCGCGCACTAACTCTTTTCCCTTGCCTTTATGGTTACGTGTGCTGATGACTACCCAAAAGTTATCAATCGCAATGACCATTTTGCTAACTATCTCAGTATTTGCAATCTATGGCTGGACTGTTTATGCCCAAGAGCAGTGGAACCAACAATATAAAAAACTTGAACAACTCAAGCGCCAAGAACGTCAACTCACCACCGCCGAAGGCTCGTTTGATAATGATTTACTGAGGTCGGTGCAAAACAAGCCTGGCGATCTAGTGCGCGAACGCCCTGAGCAATCAATTTTTTTGCAAGCAGCTCCTCTGCGCCCAAAGCGTGACATCCCCGCAACTGTCTCTGAGCTTCCCAAAAGCAAGCCAAACGAGAGTTTAGGATATTAAAAAATAGTGCGTTAAACGCACTATTTTTTAATATTTTTCTGTGTATAGCATTACAAATAATACACACCACAAAGATTTAAAGTTTTAGAGTTCAGCATTTCAGTAATCCATCTAAAACTAAAATTTATGTCAGTGGAATTCCCAACGTTTACTCATACATTGTTAGCTGCTAAAAAAGCAAAAGGTTTGAGTTTTGGTGATCTTGAGAAATTGATTGGACATGATGAGGTATGGATTGCTTCACTGTTTTATGGTCAAAATAGTACTTCTGTGGAAGAAGCGCAGAAAATCGCTGATGCACTAGGTCTTGGTGAAGATATTGTTGTTGCCCTGAGTTCCTATCCTAGTAAAGGCTTGGGACCAGTTGTTCCAACTGATCCCTTGATCTACCGCTTTTATGAAATCATGCAGGTTTATGGCTATCCCATCAAAGAAATTATCCATGAGAAGTTTGGGGACGGGATTATGAGTGCGATCGACTTCACCCTCGACATTGAGAAGGTAGAAGATCCTAAAGGCGATCGCGTTAAGGTAACGATGAATGGGAAATTCTTACCCTATAAAAAATGGTAAATCCAAAATAAAGGCTTCTTGCTTTGCAAGAAGCCTTTATTACTATTGCATTAATTCAATCGGCAATCCATCAGGATCGGCAATAAAGGCTACTTTATATTGGCGATCGCCTATAGTTTGTTCTCTTGGAGGTAAGAGCAATTTAACCTTACCTAATTTATTAACTAGGTCTTGCAGAAAAATTTCTAGATTTTCCACATGAAACGATAGGTGATAGTAACCTACATAATGTTCATCACTAAAAGGATCGTTTATATTCTTTGGCTCTGGCACTTGCATTAGTTCAAGATTAGTTCCAGCACCCTGCATCCAACAAGCCAGCGTAATTCCAGCCGTAAATCTCTCAGTCACCTCAAATCCTAACGCTTCATAAAAGGCGATCGCCTGAAAAATATCCGCAGTTTTAATCGAAGTATGGTGATGTTGCATCATCTTGTTAAGTGTAAGAAATCGCAAAGGACAGATCTACACTTTTTTGGGTTTGAATAAAGAATCTTTGGTGACGCACCAAACAAAATGCGGTAGCGACAGCATTCTTTTCCAGCGCCAAGGCTCTTGGTAGAGTCGATAAAGCCATTCTAGATTGTTATTGCTAAACCACTCAGGAGCGCGAGTTTTTAGCCCAGACCAAATATCAAAACTACCACCTACGCCAATCCATACCGCGTTGGGGCAAAGATAGCGATATTTCTGAATCCATAGCTCTTGACGTGGTACACCTAAGCCCACAAGGATTAGATCGGGTTGAGCATTTTGCAAATGTTCGCAGATTTTCTGCTCGATCTCTTTATCAAAATAGCCATGATGCATTCCTGCGATCGCGATATCAGCCCATTTTTTCCGCCAACCCTCTGCCACGGTATTAACAACATTGGGAGCGCCACCGATCAAAAAGATCCGCCATTGCTTTTCGGCAGCTATTTGGACAACTTGTTCTGATAGTTCAATTCCTGGACAGCGATTAATTTTTTCACCTTGCGATCGTAAATAAAGCACGATACCTGAACCATCAGGCACAACTAATTCGGCTTGCTTAATCACATTTGCTAGAGCAGGATTTTTTCTTGCCTGCATGGTCATTTCGGCATTAATGGTGACAACATGAGCACCTTGATTGGTTTCCAGTCTCTGAGCTAGCCAATCGCGATAATTTTCATGAATATGCACGGGCAGACCAAGCACTTTAAACTGACGCAAAATAAATATCTCCAAATACTGCGTAGTCAACAATTTATCATTTTTGTAGTGGCGCTTCGCGCCACTATTCTATGGTGTAGTCGTCACCGTCAAAACCTGTGGTGGGGTGGCATCGGCGGGATAGAGAAAATCAAACTGGACAACACGGCGATCGCTTGGCGGCATCGTCAAAGTAACTAGAGGCTTACCTCGTTCACCACGCTTCATCATTAGATGCACATAACGAGTTTGCGCTAAGCCCTTGTCATCCCGAAACCTTACCCGAACCGAACCTCGGAAAAAGACATCATCGGGTAAAGGTTCAAAAAATTGCAACCCGCCAACAGGCTTATCGTATTTGATCGGATTTTGAAATGAGAGCACAACAGTTTGTGTTTCGTTAGTCGGATTGTGCAAAGGCATCGTTAAGTTATACTGCACACCATAATTGCCATGAGCAGAATAGGCAGTATCGGGATACCGAACTTTTAGCGGCGCAGTTTGTACTTGACCTGTTCCCATCGTGCCGTATTGCAAAAGACTCAATCCATAGGAATAGGATTCCCCACGTTTAGGAATCGCGAGATTATTACTATCTTTATCGGTTAAGTTCCCAAACCATTGCGAACCCATCTGTATACCAGCCACGCGGCTATATTCAAAGGCTCCTTCCGTTAAATCGGGCGGCGTAGGTACAACATCGCGAGGTTTAGAGAGTTCACCATTTTTAAGAATGTTTTCCCATTCGGCAAGATTAGGAGCACGTTCGGTTCCATCGGCATTTAGTCTGGCATAGAGAGCAAGCGTTGCAACGTAAACTTTGCCATCACTGCGTAACCGCGATAAACCCGATCGCCCATTTAAGGGTGGATCTAACTCCTTAACGGGAATTGGCACATTCATTAACATGCGACTTTGCTTAGGGGGAATTACGATTTGAGCAGGGAAAATATCTTGACGACGACCCCGCAAAATATCTAGCATGGCGCGATCGCCAGGACCACTATAGGTTTCGCCATTGTTATTCAAGGAATAGTTAGGTGTATCATAAAATGGCGCATCGGGCTGACTGAGATAGCTTGCTCCTTGCAGAATATCAATAGTTACGGGTTTGTCAGTGGGGTTATAGGCGATCGCCCCAATGTAAAGAGTTCGCAAGTCAACTGGTGGTGGAGCTTTGGAAATATGATGTGTAAATAAATCAAAACGTCCTTGAAAAGGAAAGTTTAAATGTGCTTTGGGATGTGCCATGCCTTCAGAGGGAAAAGATGAGAGCAAAATTCCTTCAGTTTGCACAATTTCAGGACTGTTGCTATTAAACATTGGTACATCGTCAAGGCTGCCCATAAGTGGGCGCATTTCTTGGCGATCTAAAATAATTTGACGTTGATTTGTGGCTTGGGCGATTTTGTTAGCTGAATTAGTGTCTACAACTGCATTGGCGCTAGGTAGACCTATGGGATTAGTCAATAACGATATTAAAAAAGCTGTCAACATAGGCTATCGATCAAACTTAGGCGAATTTACTTACCTGATACTGCCATGAAAAAAGCATCAGCAGTAGCAAAAGTTGCGATCGCAATACCAATTCCTAATGAGATCATTGCCTTCCGCAAAAAAACTGTACGTTCAGTTTTATAAGCTTGGAGATCTTCAATTTGCTGCATCCATGTAGTAGTGATTGCCGTTTGTAAACTGTCATTCTTTTGCATTAATACTTCGGGTGAAAGCCCAGTAGTTGCGACTTTACGTGGATAGAGTCCTAATACAGCAAAGGCGATCGCGATCGCTAGAGCTACACAGGCTGAAAGTTTGAGGCTCAGGTAAAGAAAGTATAAATGGGCTTGTTCGGGTTTAACATAAATTTGAAATGTGGAAGTGACCCGCAAACCGAGCAATAATAAAGCACTAATTTCCATAACACCTGAAAGTTTAGTTCCCAAAGTGTCAACTCCGTGCTGAGCTTGCTCTAAGCAAAACTTAGTATATTCATAAAGAAAGTTTTGTTGATCTTCCATATTCTCAGTATCTTTGAAAAACGTTACACCTATAATTAAAGGCAATATTACTGATTAATTACAATGATTTTGGTAGAACTTCGTTACTAGTAGAATCACCTACGATGACTTCTTCATATTCTATTTCTATATCTTGCACGTTCTCTCTTTCTATATACTTTGGCTGCGCTCCAATTCCCATCATGACTAACCCAGGCCAAAAGAGATATGCCAAAATTTCTAGATTCTCGCCAAAAGTATAGAAAAACAGTACCATAACCATACATAGCCCTACCTTAGCAGGGGTACTGCTTTGCGAGAGATATAGCATATGGATAAATCCACATCCCATCGGAATAGCAAGTGAGATATACCCTACGATCCCTTTTACATATAACAATCCAAACCAACTATGGTGGGAGCCAATGGGCATAAACTCTACCATGTGAGGACCTTTGACAACAACTCCATGTCCCCAAATGGGAGCTTCCTTTTCCCATCGATAGACTGCAATTCTACCCAGAGCAGCACGCACGCGTGAAGAATCTTTTCGAGCTGCCGAAAACTTTTCGGAAAAATCGTGAATTGCATCAATTATTTGGGTAGTAGAAATGCTAACAAAAAAACTGCCGAATCCACTCGCAATTAAAGTAATAGGACGACCTAGCTTTGCCATGTACTCGCTCATCAGCCAAACCGCAGGCAGACAGATTAAAGCCAACCGCGATGCTGAAATTTGACAAATAACTACACAGCCTGCGATGCCCAGCCAGCGTAATTTTCGATCTTTCTCATGAATAATCATAAAGAAATAGATGTTAGCAACAAATCCTGCGGCTGGAGCCCAAGGAGTATACAACCGCCAGCGTGGTTTGCCTTCCCCAGGATCGATTTCATAAAGCATCACCTCAAAGAAGGCATCACTAGGCCCCCCGATTGCCCTAAGAGGAGAAACATAAAGTTTTTGGGGTAAGTGAAGATAGAAGGCTAAAACAAATGGAATGGAGATTAATAAGCTCGTTCTACAAACAAGAGCAGCCGCACGATACATTAACTTTGGACGGATTTTTAGGCATCCCACTAAGGGATATAGCGCCAGTAAAGCCCATCCTTTTGCCCAACCAATTGTAGATTTAATGATTTCTCCTAGGCTTAGATAATTGTTTAAATGACCGACAACTAATGCTACTTCCATCATTAACATGCCAGCAATCCATACCCAAACAGACCAAGGGATACAAATTTTATCTTCTTCAGGAGTATTATCGTCTTGTTTCCATAATTGACGGCAAAGGTGAAAGAACAAAATCCAAGCTACGGCTGCTCCAAGAATATACAATCCGCCGATCGCATAAAACCAATAAGTCCAAATAATCGCATACCAAATAATCTTCTCGGCAAAATTCTCAGGTTGGATATTCTCTCTTTTCACTGGGCAACTTCCACTTTCTTAGGTTTAGATTTTGCGACAATTACTTTTTGTTTAATTTCTTTGCGCCACCACAACATAACTAAGCCAGTTGTAATTAGAACAGAACCTACCCCAGTCCCCAGAAAAACCACAGTTGGTTGAGGAGAAGATTTTTTGTCAGGTAGAGAAGGCTTAGAAAGAACCTGTATTAACGGATAGGCTGTAAAAATATCTGATTTCGCTAAATTTATCTTTGCTAAAGTAGAGGCAAATACTGCCTCAGCAATTTGTACCTCACGCTGTAAGTTGTCCAAGACTACTTGTTTTTGGACTAGAGACTGTAACCGATCTTCTAGCTCGAAGATTTGATCCTGTAGAGCGGCATTTTGAGCGATCGCTCCTTGTTGATCGACTTGAAATCCAATCAAATCTCGAAATAAAGTTTCTCTGCTGGTTCCAGAATTTTCCCCTAAGACTAAATGCTCTATGTACTTTGCTGTAACTTCTTTACGAAGAATAGAACTAGCACGCCCAATCATTGCTTCTTTTGCAGATTGCTGTCTTGCTAACTCCTTAATCACTAAAGGATGATTTTCCCCCCACTTTGTCTGTAGGACAGTTAATGATGTATTCGCCTCGCTGTAGTCCTTAGAGTTTTGGAGAAATTGGCGATCAGCATGAAGAATAAAAGCATCGGTAACTTCAGGAACTGTTAAGCCCAAACTGTCAGAAAGTTGTTGAAAGCGACTAGATATTTGCTCTTTTTGGGCAAATATCTCGGCTTTTTGCTTACGGAGCGTTTCAATATTAGTAGAAAGTTCGCCCACTTGATTTGACGAGCTTAATCCCGAACTTGCCTTATAAGCAGAAAGCTTCTTTTGTGCGACTTGTAACTTCTCTCTAGCCTCCTTTAGAGTTTCATCGTTATTTTCTCCACGTTTATCAATTTCCTCTGCCCTCAAAAGATTTAACCGCGATTGAAGTGCGTCAATAACGGCGTTAGCATTGTCTCTTGCTTGTTCGGCTGTTTTTGCCCCGATTTCCATCTCCATGATCGAAGTGTTATCGACTAGCTTGACTTTTGGCTTACCTAATTTAGCGATCAGGATTTTTTGCCTTTCGGCAGCAATCTCTAAAAGACTCTCATCAGTAAGAATAAATTGATAGTTTGCCCTTGGGTCCATGCTCGTCCCCCCAAAGGGCGAACTGCTTGAAGCGGAAGTCTGTCCAATATCCGCCAAACTAACATTTACTCCTAATCCATTTCCAGGCATAATCATTGCCCATTTGCTGATATAAACGGGTGGTGTTACTTTTAAATAATATAGTGCCATTCCCCATAACGCTACATTGGCGACAATCCCTAGGGCAATATATCGAGAGTATCGAAGGAAATTATTTTGACCTAATTTAGAAATAATCTTCAATGGGGATGAGGGAAGCTTAATCATTTCTTAGTCCCTCCCAAAATACCAAAGATTAAATTGAAAGGATTGAGCACATCTGAAATTGTAGAAAAGACATCTCGCACGTCGGTAGTTGTAGAGTCATAACAAGCAACCGTATCTTCTGGCATCAAGAATGGATTGTCATTATCATTTTTTGAGTCCCTCATGATCTGTTCTACCGCTCTGTCCCACGATTTTGTCTCTCCTGTAATGCGATCGACACGCACAAGTAGAGCATGGCGATCGTGGGCAGTGACTACGCCTCCTGCACAGTTAGCAGAAACTACTGCCTGAGAAAATCTTGCTCCATAGGGAAAAGAAGCACCATCAGATTTAATTGCCGAACTAGCATTACTACTAGCAGAATGAGTTAGATTTGAAAGAAACACTCTGATTCCTGGTGGCGTGATTTGGGAAGGTCGCACAAATTCATTAAGGGGCTGAGGCAATCTAGACACGACAATGCGATCGCCTGCTATCAAAGGTACATCTTCCACAGGATCGCCAGTGAAAATCCCTGTGAGATCAATTTTTTGTTCTTTACCATTGCGAATCAAACGGATTTCTTTAATGTTGGCATTGGGCATTACGCCACCTGCACCGCGCAGTGCGGCTGTGAGATACCGTTCGGGTGGATAGTCACCAGAAGATACACTTTGTTGGAGAGCGCGATCTTCCGCCGATCGCGAATTGACAATGATCCTTCCTGGTTGAAATATTTCCCCCGAAACCGTTACTTGTATCGCTGACCATTGCAAGATGTTGACATTGACCTGTAAAAATTTAGGCTGAAAATATTTTTGAGCTATTAAAGCATCGTAGATCTTTTGCTTGACCTCGTTAATTTCCAACCCCTGCACTGAAATTGGATCGAGATATGGAACCTGAATTTTCCCATCCAAATTAACTTCAAATACCCCACTAAATAGTTCTCCCTCAGGAATTAATACTCTAATACGATCGCCCTGTGACAGTGGGATAGCACTTACCTTCGTTACTAATACAAATGACGTAGCGATCGCTATAAGGGCTAAAGAAATTACATTTTGTATATATTTAGCTAATAGCCTCATACGAAAACTTTCCATATAGTCAAATTTTATTATATGTCAATTGCAAAGTGAGAGGCTTCACTTTGCAATATAGCTATAGCCAAGCAAGACCTAGAAGAGAGTTACGGCGCGAAGCGCCGTAACTCTCTTCTAGGTCTTGCTTTTGTTCTAACATAACTAGCTACTGCTATACTTCTCATTTTGTATAACAAAATGATAGATTTAGATATAGTTAAATTACGTAGATAATTGGAATAGGGGGAAATCTATTTTCACAATTAAAAAATCAATAAAATTAATATTATTGCTGCAAAAAAATTAACTAGATGAAGCCTAAAATCATTCATTTACTCAGCGATCGCAATGTTGGCGGGGTAACCGCTTGCACCAATAGCTTGATGCGATCGCGTCTGGCGGATAAGTATGATTTTCTGCTACTCACTCCTGACGAAGCTTTAGCGCAAATGCCTACGCTAAAGCCAGATTTAATAATCGTTCACGATGCTTCATCATGGAACATTTTGCCTCTCCTACGGCGCTTAAGATCCTATGGAAAAGTACTAATTCACGACCATCATTACTCAAAATCTTTTGAAGCAATTAATGTGCCCGTGAAATGGCGATTTCGACTTGTTTTGAAATTAGCCCATGCGATCGCGGACTATGTAGTGGCGGTATCCCATGCCCAAGGCAATTGGATGCTAAACAATAAACTGGTCAATCCTCAAAAACTATCTGTAATTCAGCAATGCCGAGTTTTAGAGGATTTCTTGGCTTTACCAATTAAGCCCTTGGGAGAGCAGTTGATTTTAGGGGTCTATGGGCGTTTCTCTAATCAAAAGGGAATTGATATCCTTCTTGAAGCAATGCAAGGGTTGCAAGAACTAGATATACAACTTCTCATCGGAGGCTATGGAGAAAACGAAAAAGAATTACGACAAATGGCGGATGACGATCGCCGCATTCAATTTGTGGGGAAGTTGGCAAATGTTCCCAAATTCCTAGAAGCCTGCGATGTTTCTATCATTCCTTCTCGGTGGGAACCTTGGGGCAATGTCTGTGTTGAATCGAAAGCTGCTGCCAAGTCTGTAATTGTAACCGATGTAGATGGTCTGACCGAACAGGTAATTGACTGCGGATTAATTGCCGAGCCAACTGCCGAGTCTCTGAAACAAGCGATCGCGCAAGTTGTGCATATTCATAAAACTTCGCCGCAAACACTGCTTGATTGGGGTAATAATGGTAGAGAATCGGTGCGCGGTGCATGGGAGAGATATTTAACGGAATGGGATAAATTGTCCGAACAGCTAACTAGGAAGTCATAGGATCTGAACTTTACACCTGAATATTTATGAAACCCAGAATCTTACATGTTCTGCTCGATCGCAATGTTGGCGGTGTGACAGCTTCAGTTAACAGCTTACTACGATCGCCACTCAGCGATAAATTTGATTTCCTGATGCTAACGCCTGAGGAAGTTTTTTCCCAAGGATCTAAATTAAAGCCCGATCTAATCGTTGTCCATGAC
>CAIJEA010000413.1 GCA_903819605.1 uncultured cyanobacterium
AAACCGCTCTTTAACTTTAATTCTTTTTCTTGGCAATTTCCTAGTAGACAGTCAAAGTATTATCACTTTCCTCTTTACCCCCTACTTACCGCTTAGTTTCTTTTTCAGTAAGCCCTATTTAGCTACGATCTTGCAGAAGGACTAGGACAAAGCGAAGATGACATCAACCAGAATCGCGATAATTTCTGGCGGAGAATATATGGTGGGCAAATGACGGCTGCTCAATTGGCAGATACCATAAAAGTAGAATCAGAAATTTCAGACTACATCGAACTACTTGGGAAAGCGGGTAAAGATTTTGACTATCCCCTAGATGGATTTTACTATCCAGTTAAGCTTAGTGATACCTATGCTCTACAAGTTAATTGTTCCATAGATCTCACTCATCAGGATCGTGATGATCCATCACTTAAGTATGCTCCTCGCAATATCCCAAGCTTTCAAAAAATCCAGAAAAATATCATTGATAAACTCCACAATAGTCAGACCAATCAACCAGATAACCACATCGGTCAAACTTGGTTTGTTTGGGGAAAACTTGCTTTTGCTGACCAGAATGCAAGTGATGCGGCTAAACGAATTTACGGGCAGTTAAAAATTTTCGACAATCCAAATTGGGAAAAAGATCTTAAAACCGAAATCAATCCCTCTCCTCCTAAGTTATTAGGTGCAGAATGCTTTGAACTATGGCAACTACCAACTGATCGCGGTGACATCAATCAAAATAAACATCTCTTGATTTGTCTTTTTCCATATGAATTAGAGATTCAGGACATTGGCAAGAAAATAATACCAAAACTTTACCCCAGTTTAATGCGTTTATTTTCGTATCGCCACAAAATTATCTGGTCATACTATCTCAGTCGTCGATATAAAAATGAGCTTAAAAATAAAGTCAAAAAAATCCAAGCAATTATAGCTTCGGTAGCAGATCAAGATCATTCACCTCAAACAGATCTCGCCCAACTCCAGCAAAATTTGAAATCAAGCCTCAACTTGATAAATGTCTATGTTCAAGAACTTATCTATCTAGAATCTCAAAAAAATACTATTGAAACTAATCTTGACAACTACCAAAATAAAATCAAGCGGCTAGAAAATGCTGATCGCGATAGCAATATCCCCTTTTTAGAGAACTTTGCAAGCATCGTCACTAAGAAGTATATCCCTCAGATTATTGCAGATATCACTAACCTAAGTCCTAATCAAAAATCCTTAGAAAACTCTATTAGAAACATCGAAGGCATCATCAACATCGAACAAACTAGAAGCGATCGCAAACTGAATCAAACCATCTTCGCTGTTGGTACAGGCTTAGGCACAAGCCAAGTTGCTGCGGGTGTGATTGTGGCGCAGTTTCCTGCAATTAGTAACGATAAACCCAATTATCCCTCAGCAATTTACATGAGTGGAGTCTTCTTGATCAGCATAGCGATCGGCGCAGTTTTCGGTTTTCTAGTCTGGTTGCTTGTGCGATCGCGCAACTCTAAAAATTCTTAAATCAGTTTTAAACCAAACCATTCCAAAATTAAAATGATCGTCTCCAATAAAAAGAGGTGCAAACAATGTTTGCACCTCTTTTTGTTGAAGTTAGGTTAGTTGTTATTCAACAACAACCTTACCTTGCATACCAGCACCACGGTGAGGTGAGCAGTAGTAAGAGAATTCACCAGTTTCATTAAAGGTAGACTCTAACTCAGCCTTGGGCTTTTGAGCCAACTTCTTGTGAGAGAGTTCTTCATGACCTTCAAACACAATGTTATGAGGGAAAGCTTTGTTGTTAACCCATTTAACTGTATCGCCAACCTTGATTGTGACAACCTTAGGCTCGAATACTAGCTGACCACCATCAGAACCCATCTTAACGGTGACGACATCAGCAGCAGCAGGCGACACTGACATGAAGAAGCTACCAAAAACAACCACAAGACTAACGATCAAAAGACCAAGCCTTCTTGCAAAAGAATTCGCAAAGGATGAAATATTCATAATTAACTACCGACTAAAATTCAACTTGAAATTGCATTAATTCGACTCGACTCGAATTTAATGGGACTAAAACACGTAGAGAAAGCTACAAAAATTAGCTCTGCGATGCGTAGAAAGCGGCTCGACTAAAAACCTGCATTCTTTGTTTAATAATATACCTTTCCGCCGCCCCAGCCGATACCTTTGACCTTAGGTTCATAGAGGATATATCCTGCAATTAACTTAAGATCGTTATCGGTGAGTCCACGCATCGTGGGGAAAATGTCAGTACTCTTAAGGCTGGGGTGAACGTCGTAGATTTCGGTCACACCGTCATAGGTAGTAGGTTTCTTCATGAAATCTACCAAGCCGAGGACATTGTTGCGAACTGGGTAAGCGCCAGCTAAGGATTCGGGAGAAAGGTTAACGTTAGGATTAGTGAATGTTGCTCCACCGAGGTGGCAGGTAGCACAGGCATTTGAAAATAATTTCTTGCCCTTAGAAATATCTTTTTGGGTAAGGACAATATTCGTGGTTTCGTTAAGGGGCACTGTACGCAGTTCGATCGGAATCTCGGCTGCGCTGACGCTTGGCGTGAAAAGCTGAAAAGCAAGCATTACAAATGCGATCGCCACAGCTAGATATTTAAAAGCATTTTTGTTCATAATTACGTAGATAATTTAGTTAATCTAATAAAGATCTAAAAATTCTAAAGGATTTTAAGAGAATTTAACTGAATCTCCAAGGTTAATCGCGATCGGCTAAAGCTTTACGTTTGACCTTGAGGCTTTTTAGAATTTTGGGCTTCTGATGCCATGATTACGGCTTTTGCATCTTCCAAAGCAAGTTTGGTTTCCGCATCTTGGTAAGCAATCCCAAGGCGATCGCATAGTTTAAAGACTTCCTCCAGACTAAGTTGGTAGTCTTCAGCGATCTCAGCGATCGAATAATCGGCAAAGCCCATAACAATACTCTTATCTAGTTAATTTTAGATATGTTTGTGCTATTTTCTCATGCAAAGGCAAGACAAAAACCAAAAAGTAAGGGCAGTGCATAGCATCGCCCTTATTTTTTGGTTTTCAGGAATTTTTAAGCGATCGCCGAGTTATCAATCACATCTTGCCAGCGCCCATTACCCACAGCACGAATAGCTTCACGCAGTTGAATGTCACCTGTATAGATTGCCTTACCAACGATCGCGCCTGTGACACCGACAGACTCTAGGGATACTAAATTGAGCAAATCGGTAATCGAACTAACGCCACCTGACGCAATTACTGGCACATCGACGTTTTCCGCAAGTTGGCGCAAAGCTTCGATATTTGGTCCCTGCATCGTGCCATCGCGATGAATATCGGTGTAAATAATCCCTGCAATGCCAACAGAGGTCATGCGTTTAGCCAGATCCACAGCCATGATTTCCGAAGTTGTCAGCCAACCTCTAGTTGCAACCTTGCCATCACGGGCATCAATACCAATCATGATTTGTTCAGGAAACTCAGCACAAATATCAGCAATTAACTGCGAACTTTCCACTGCCGCCGTTCCTAAAATGACGCGACTCACACCAGATTGCAGCACGGAAACGATACTTTCGCGATCGCGTAATCCGCCACCCATCTGCACCCGCATCGGGATTGAACGGGCGATCGCCTCAATTACCTTTAAGTTTTTGGGCTTGCCTTCCTTTGCACCATCTAAATCAACTACATGCAAATACTTAGCGCCTTGACTGTACCAGCGTTGAGCAACCTCTACAGGGTCTTCACCAAATACTTCTGATTGTTGATAATCCCCTTGATAGAGCCTGACACAGCGTCCATCTAAAATATCAATTGCGGGAATTACATCCATAATTTTTACCATACGATCCCAGAAGATTATTCTAACTAGATTTAGCGATCGCGGTATAGTACAAATCATCGAATGTCAATATTTTCCGCCCTTAAAGTCTGTATGAAGTCTGTATCCCAAAAACTAATGTCCATTGGCATCGCGATCAGCTTTGCTTTTTTGTTGATGGCGATCGCTTCGCCATTACTGCAATCAGTCGGACTTTTGGCAGATCCCAACGAGTTTCTCAGCTACCCCATCCATGAGCCACCATCGGCAATGCATTGGTTTGGTACAGATTTACAGGGACATGATGTATTTTCGCGGACGATCGCTGGTGCAGGTGTGGCGTGGCAAGTCACGATCGCTTCAACCGCAATCAGTTTATTAATCGGTGTACCGTTGGGGATGCTAAGCGGATACAAGGGCGGATGGCTGGATCGCATCTTAGTATTTGTGATGGATGCACTCTATACGTTGCCAAGTTTATTGCTATCGCTGACGATCGCCTTTGTGGTCGGTGCGGGTGTCTGGAATGCGGCGATCGCGCTCAGTGTTGCCTATATCCCCCAATACTTTCGGGTAATCCGCAACCAAACTGTCAGTACCAAAACCGAAGTTTATATCGAAGCTGCTCAAGCGATCGGTGCTGACACAAAAACAATCTTAATCAAATATCTCGCGCCCAATGTCGTCCAAAGCTTACCCGTAATTTTCACCCTCAATGCTGCCGATGCGATTCTGACGATCGCAGGTTTAGGATTTTTAGGTTTAGGCATTCCCGAAGATGTGCCTGAATGGGGTCACGATCTCAAGCAAGCTCTAGATGCACTCTCAACTGGCGAAAATATCTGGTGGACAACAATTTTCCCTGGATTGGCAATTACTTTAATGACGATCGGATTATCGCTCGTAGGCGAAGGCTTGACCCAGAGATTTAGCAGCAAAAAAACTGAAAGTTAATTAGTTACTGTCTCAATAATTCTAATAAAGCTATTACGGGAGACAATGATGATTCGGTTTGCTACCTACTTACATCCTCAAACATTTTTGTCTTCTAAACCTATTCAGGAAATTTCTTTTGGCAAATATTCGTTCCCTTACTACAATAAAGTTCGACATAACCTTGAAAAGTTGCTTCGAGATTATCCAGTACTACCTTTAAGAAAAGCGAAAGTTGACGATTACCTCCGAGTACATACCTATGAATATATAAGAAAAATCACTTTAAAAGCTCTTGGGAAACCATTGGATGAAGTCAGTCTATCTCTACCACAATTGAACTTTGAATGTTCAGGACTAGAATATTGTTTGTCAGGTTACCTCTATGGATTGGGAGGAATGCTAACGGCAGTTGACAACATGAAACAGGGAAATCTAGACCGAGCTTACTGTTTCAGCATGGTTGGACATCATGCCCACAGTAACTGGGGACATGGCTACTGTCTTCTTAATCCCCTTGCTGCGGCTACTCGATATGCTCAGAATCATGGATTTGAAAAGGTGCTGATTATTGATTGGGATATTCATCATGGTGATGGAACCCAAGAGATCTTTAGTAATGATTCTACCGTTTATTGCATCAGCATTCATAGTGCAGTAGATCTCTACATGGCTAAAGCCTCAAACTTGAAAGTTGGGACAACAGATGCTGCTGAAGCAGTTGGACACTGTAATATTCCGATTATCACTGAATCTTTCCCAGTTGAAGTTCTTCAAGAGGAGGGGATAACTGGAGATTTTTATTATGGACATGAAAGTATTGATGCTTTTAAGCAATCTTTAGAAAAGGTTCCATGGAAGCCTAATCTAATCGCTATTTTTTCTGGCTATGATTCCCATAGAGATGATTGTGGAGCAAGAACAACGGGCTGGACAAATGACGACTTTTGCACACTAACTGAAATCGTTTTAAGTTATGCGAAGACATGTGAATGTCCAGTTCTCTCTTCGCAAGGAGGTGGGTATAAATTACCAGTAACGGTTTCAGCAGCAATTGCTCATATCAAGACTTTATCCACCTATATTTAATTCCTCTCAGATCGTCGATCTTGTAGTGCGATCTCCGATCGCGTAGGATGCGTTAATGAAATGTAACGCACCTTTCTAATGCTAAATATTTGAGTGCGTTACACTACACTAAAGCATCCTAATGATTACTATATCCACTACATGCAGGTTAAGTAGAAAGTCTCCGTCTAACCTGCATAGTTAGTCTAATAACAAATTTATCAGAAATTACATTTCTGGAAATTTATTTTATTATCTGTAGAGTAAGGTTATGCCAATAATCGGGTATTGGATAAGAAATTTTGACGACAAGGACTTTCTAGCACCACAGGAAGTAGCTCATCAGCTACCAAGCGATATGGTAGATAAGGTGGTTAGGTATCTCCGAGCAGGGAAAATATACAGCCAATACTACGGATCTTCATGGTGTAGATTTTCATCTGGATGTCCAATGGGAGGAGATGAACTAACCGATGGATATTGGATATGGCCTACAGGATTAATTTTTTACGTGGCAGCGTATAAAGTAGCTCTTCCAGAAGTATTTCTAGAGGATGTACTAGGCAAATCAGTTCGAGAGAAAAGTAATGAGGAACCTGACTCATCTCTAGATTTATGGAAACATTGGTGTGCAGAAAATCAAAACCTAGATTTCAGGCAAGAATTGATAATTGCACACCAAATTACACATCAAAAGGTTCAAAAAGAGACTGAAAAAGATCGAAGAGAAAAAACTAAAGCTCTACAGCTTAAGTTTGGTATCTCTGCCACTATTTGCCTGCATATGGGGTGTAGTAAGCAGGCATTAAAAGGCAGGGTATTCTGTGGTGAACACTTGTTGCATACAGGAGAAGAAGATTCCCTTAACATGTACTATCTTAAACACTTTCAAGAGTTTTTAAAGGACTTTGGGCAAAAGTACGTGGCTGATCTAGAGTATCTTAAGGAGGTTTTAGAGGATTTTGCACAAGATATGTTTTGTAAACTTCATTTAAAGTGCGATCGCTGATCGCGTAGGGTGCGTTAATGAAATGTAACGCACCCTTTCAATATCAATTAAATGAATAAATGAACCTTTTACATAACAAATATTTGTGCGTTACGCTTCGCTAACACACGCTATGGGGATGGTTATTCGTCCCAAATGTCTTGGGGCTTTTCTGGAATTTCTGTAACTCCCCAATCGGGTGGATATTGTCCCTGTGCAATAAAACGATGAATGCTGGAAAATTGCCAATCTTCCGCTTTTGCACATAATCCATGTCCTACAGGATTGTGATGAATATAATCGCAATGGAGAGCATAATCTCGCTCATCTCGGATTAGATGTTCCCAGAAACGGCGCTGCCATAGATTCTTTTCTTGTCGTTTTTGTCGCGATCGCGAAACTTCTGCATTAATTCCTAATTGCTCCCCATAGTGCTTCGTGACATAGGTTTTGACTAATCGTAATCTCACCGAAAAATCCTTATTTGCTTCTGGCAGCGTCTATAGACAATGGAAATGATCGGGCAATAGAACAAAAGCATTTATTTAAAATGGATATTTCTCGCGAACCTTAGCGATCGCCTCTCGCAATGCTTTACGACCCAAATTACTACAAAGCCAAGGAATTCTCTGATAGGTGACTTGGGTAATAAAATAAGTTCCTCCAGTAATTGTTGGTCTTCGATAATTTGACATCACCTTTAATGCGATCGAGTAGGATGCGTTAATGGAATGTAACGCACATTATCTAAGGCTAAATGTTTGAGTGCGTTACGCTACGCTAACACACCCTACTTGATTTGAGATGTAAGGCGATCTCCGATCTTGTAGTGCGATCGCAATGTTTGCAAAGTTAGCACTTATAAAGCAAAGACAAATTAACTATTAAGAGAAATTATGAGCGATTTTTCTAGGATGAGAGAACTCGCAGGGATTAAGGATCTGTAAGCCGAGATTTTTGAGTGTTTCATCTTTTTTGGCTTAAAGGTATTATGATAATGATTATCATTTTTATGAGATGCAAACATGGCTTGGAAATTATTCGCAAAAACATCGCTAGCCCCCATAATGAACTCAAATAAAGGCTTAGGAATTAAAGCGATCGCGCCTTTATTAATTGCGATCGCTACTAGTATCACTGCTTGCAATACTACAGCTACAACTGCCCCAAACACTGGTAACGCAGCATCAAACACCACCACCGACAAAAACGAAAACCTACCCCTAGTTGTAGCAACCAACTCCGTTACCTGCGATCTAGCCAAGCAAATTGCAGGCGATACGATCGCGCTCAAATGCTTAATCGAAGCAGGTACTGACCCACACCTCTATCAGCCAAAACCTGAAGACCGCAAAGCGATCGACTCTGCCAAGCTAGTTCTCTATGGTGGCTACAACTTTGAGCCAAACCTGATCAAATTAATTCAATCGAGTTCCAATCCAGCCCCAAAAATAGCTGTTAATGAAGTCGCCGTGCCGAGTCCTTTGATTGCAGATGAAGATCGTGTCCATGAGAAAGACGCTCAAAAGGAGAATAAAGTTACGAAAGAAGCCGATCCTCATATCTGGAACAATGCTCAGAATGGGATCAAAATCGCTCAAGCAATTAGCAAGAGCTTAATCACCCTCCGACCCGATCGCGCAGAAATCTATACCAAAAACACAGCCAAACTTACCAATGAAATAGAACAAATTGATACTTGGATCAAATCACAAATCGCCACAATTCCCGAAACCTCGCGTAAGTTAGTCACTACTCACGATGCCCTTGGCTATTATGCTAAAGCTTATGGGATTCCCGTTGAAGGTGCATTGAATGGAATTAGTACTGAAGAACAACCAACGCCCACAAGGGTTAAAGAACTAGTTGAGGTGATTAAATCTAGCAAGGTTCCGACAATTTTTGCAGAGGTATCAATTAATCCTAAGTTAATTACTGCGGTTGCGAAGGAGGCGAATGTCAAGGTTAGCGATCGCGAACTCTACGCTGATGGACTAGGAGCTAAGGGAAGTGAAGCTGAGACCTATACGGGAATGTTAATTGCCAATACTCGCACGATTGTGGAAGGATTGGGCGGTAAATATAATCCTTTTCAATTGAAAAACTAATCAAACTTAGGGACTTGCTGTTAGTTAAAGTACCTATGGCTTCGACTCCGCTCAGCCAACGTTAGCTGAGCGAAGTTGAAACAACTTGATGGACTTACCAGATCAAGCGGCGATCGCTACTTTATTTAGACTCCAGCGCTTTGTGGCTTCAGCAACTCGCTTTCCTAAGGATTCTGCGGTTAGGCGATCGCCAGAATCTAGGATTGCTATAGTAACTCTCCTGTTTCTTGGAGAGAATGTAAGCGATGATAAATACCGCCTTGGGCGAGTAGTTGTTGATGCGAACCAATTTCTACAACTTGACCCTTATCTAAAACCACAATTTTATCGGCTTCGCGTACAGTGCTAAGACGATGAGCAATCACAATCGTTGTGCGGGTTCCCTGAATCCGTCGCATGGCAAGTTGAATCGATCGCTCTGATTCATAATCAAGACTAGAAGTTGCTTCATCAAATACGAGAATGTCGGGATTAACTAGTAACGCCCTCGCAATCCCTAATCGCTGACGCTGTCCGCCTGAGAGCCTTACACCACGCTCGCCGACAATGGTGTTATAGCCATCTGGTAACAGGCTGAGAAACTCTTCGACACTGGCGATCTCACAGGCTTCTTTAACTTCAGCAAAAGTCGCCTTTGGATTGCCATACAAGAGATTATCCATCAGGGTTCCATTAAATATATCGACCTCTTGATGGACGATCGCTAGACGTTTGCGATAGCCAGTGATATCTAGTGCTGTGATATTTTCTCCATCAATCAAAATGCCACCACTTGATGGCTCGAAGTAACGGAACAAAAGTTTAACTAAGGTGGATTTGCCAGAACCAGATCGCCCAACAAGAGCAACGGTTTCATAGGGATTGATGGTGAATTGAATCTTTTCGAGGACGGGGCGATCGCGATCGTAGCCAAAGGTGAGATTGCGAAATTCCACTTTGCCATCAAAACGATATTGGGGATATTTTGTATCGGGATGGAGCGCGATCGCCGCATCCTGTCCATTGGACTGCTTCATGAACTCATGAAAGCGTAACATCGAAGAATAGCGCCGTGCAAACACTTCTGCTAGCAAGCAAATCGGCTTGATTTCGGAATATGCCATGCTTGCTAAAGTAGCGATCGTGATGAAATGCCCGATTGATAGATATCCACCAAAGGTGGCAAACAGCGCCGCGCCAAATACGACAAATTGACAGGATTCCAGCACCGTATCGCGCACCATGCCCAGTTTGACATAGCCGATATGGATTCCCCAGAGTGATACCTTTGCCTCCCGCTCAAGGCGATCGCTTTGGCGTTTGTATTCCTTCGCTTCGTTAGCAAAAGCCTTAACGGTTTTGATATTGGTAATAATTTCTGAAGTGCGGCTTTCTGTATTTTCCTGATACACATCGAGATTTTCTTCAGTCTTTACTAGCCCCTTCAGCTTCCGTAAACTTCCCAATAGCACCAAAATAAATGAAACCAAGAAGAAGGCGGAAATCCACCATGCGATCGCGCAGATAATAACAAAAATGCCAAGGATACGGATAACTTTTGGAATCAATTGTCCTGCGATTTCGGGATATGACCACATGTGATTAGCTAAACCTCGCGCCACTCTTCCCGCAATCCGTCCCGCATTATTCTCATCGTAAAACTCGATGGGCAAAGTCAAGATTTTGGCGACCGCCTTCTGTGTCTGATCGCGACGGGATCTGAGCGCAATTTCCCAATGAAAGTTATTGGCAACCCATACCTGTATTGGCGCACGGATAACGGTTACCACAAAAATCAAGCCTGATAAAATGATTAATGAACTGGTTGGGTTAGCAGTTTGTCCGAACAGCCCAGCCATGAAAATTACGAAGCTATTGATTTCGCGATCGAGCGATCGCCCTGATAGTACATTCAGGATCTGTCCAACGGTATAGGGAACGGTGAGATCGATAATTTCAAATAAACTGGAACCTGTAATGCTCCAGATCGCCATTGTTCGATAGCGTTTAAAGTAACGTACTATATCCCAAAAGTTTGCTGTCATTCTCCTTAAAATCCAAAAACGATATAACTTAGGTGAATTGTTAAATGCAGCATTGACCTAATCTTAGCCTAACAGATATTCAGCTTCTATCGCCAAGTACCTCGGCATAGCTAAAACCTTGAAACCTGCCCCGCGTGAGGTGTAGGTTTCAAGGTTTTATATTTAATTGCGCCTACCTACTTACATCGCTTTGCAATCAAACCCAGAAGAGAGTAGCGGCACTTCGCGCCGCAACTCTCTTCTGGGTTTGATGTCTTAACTTACTTGGCTATAGCCATATATGGTTAGCAAAAAGGTTTAAGATTTATCTTCTTTACATAGTATGTCCCATTCTCTTAGGAATTGCCTCGTTAAAGTTTTTGGTGATTTGAGATAGAGATAACG
>CAIJEA010000414.1 GCA_903819605.1 uncultured cyanobacterium
AGCCATCGCCAAAACTCCCACCGAGGCTCATCAAACTTACTATAAGATTATTTTTAAAATAAAAAAGAGAGACGCTTAGCGCCTCTCTTTTTTAAAAAGGTAACAACTTAATCCTAGAAGGAGAATGTAGTACGAATTACGCCGACGGTTGCAGTTCCGTTAGTACTTGCGCTGTTTTGGTTGAATACAAAGAATACACCAGGGGTGATGGAGATATTCTTAGAAACACGGAAGCGGTAAAAAGCTTCCAATTGATAAGGAGTATTACTACTACCCTGTGCAGTTCCAGTTACGCTTGTTCTAAGTAGGGGCTGACCAAAAGAAATCGCAGCAAGATCGCCTTCGGTGAATAAATCCTTACCAGAGATGGCTGCTAACCAGCTAGTGAAAGTTGTCCCAGCAGTCGTTGCACCAGTAGAGTTAGCAAAGGTGTAAGAACCCCATGTGTTAAATGAGAACTTCTTGGTGATATCCCAAACTAGACTGCCGACAACGGTGTCGCTGTTAATACCAGAAATTCCACTAGTTCCAGTAGTGGTGTCTATCGGAAATCCACCGATAGAATCTGCGTTTAAGCCAGAGCTTAGAGTGTTGCCAACAGTGTAGGCACGGGCATAACCAATACCAAGAGTGAGTGCATCAAATGGCTGAGCAACAAGCTGAGCAGCAAGTTTGGTATCTTGACCAGTCACGCCACCCTGACCAGAAGCTGTAGCAGGATTAGATGCGCTATACAATAATTCTAGCTTTGCTTTATCATTAAACTTGAATATCAAGCCAGCGACTGCTAATCCGTTATCACGACTACTAGAAGCAATACGAATTAAAGGACTAAATCGCCCGAAGCGAGAAATTGTACCTTGAGCGTCATCTTGAAGAGGATTCAACGGACTAAGTACATCTTCAGGAGCGCCGATTGGTGCAATATAAGCAGTGATGCTATCACCAATCGGAAACCTGTAGTACAAACGATTAATATCAAAAACGTTAGCAGTCCCACTAGTACCATTACCGTCAAAGGATAAACGAGTGCTGTTGCTACCAGCTAAGGCAGTGTAGCTAGGGGTGTTTGTAGCTTGTAGGCGAGTTCTCAACAAGTCCTTGCCAGTAAAGCTGGTGTCTAAGTTGAGACGCACGCGATAGGTGAAGGTTGTATTGGTTTTGTCAACGCCAGTTGCTGTCGTACCATCTGTACCAGCTTCAACACCAAAAATAGCTTCGCCGCGTAGTTTGGTGGTGGTAGAGAATTGTTGTGCTTCGAGCTTAGCGGTCTTAGCATCAAGAGCATCTACACGACCGCGAAGAGTGGCTAGCTCAGCAGCAAATTCCTCTTGGAGTTTTTGCAAAGTAGCAAGGTCTTCTTTGCTAACCTTATCTGCTAGACCAGCGGAGATGATTTCGTTAATCTTGTCTAAACAAGCATTCAAACCTGCGGCAAACTCGTAACGGCTGGTTGCTTGTTTGCCACGGAAAGTGCGATCGGGATAGCCAGCGATGCAACCGTAGCGCTCTACTAAAGACTGTAATGCTGTGAATGCCCAATCAGTAGGCTTAACATCGCTGAGTTGTGATACTGAAGTTACGTTTTGAGCAACAGCACTAGGACGTAACTGAACTTGCTCAACAAGAGCATCAGCATTAATGGATTTTGAAGAAGTTTGTGTTTCTGCATTTACAGCACCGCTAACGATCGCGGAGGCTGCAACAGCTGCTGAAATTACTACTGGAGTAACTAAACTGTAATTTTTCTTAAAAAACTTAGACATCTGAATTTCGATCCTCACAATGTGGCCATTATACATCTAGCCTTAATTAATGTAACTATAATGGCAGTAAAAAGCTACGTGTTTTGCAATACATTGCCCTTAAATTTAAGACTAAATATTACCTAGGGTATATCTAATCAATAATTCTAAAAATTGGGGTTTCAGTAACTAAGGGGCTGAAAATCGAAAATCGGTTTGATAAATTTAATAATTAAAGCTACTCCATGCCTAATAACATATGACAATCTTTAACTTCACTCAGCCAACAGTCTAATTTTGCCGAGTTTTGCCGAGTAAAGACGGATCTACTACTCCCTTCCTACTAAGTAGTAGGAAGGGAGCAATGTCTATATTTTTAGGTGGGAAGAGATTAACTATTATGAATAATTAATGATTTACGATCGTTATAGCTGTAGACAGTTATGTTAGGAAAAAAGCTCAACCCATAAGGGAGTTGCGGCGTTTTACGCCGCAACTCCCTTATGGGTTTTATGTCTTAACTTAAATAGCTATATATCTGATTAGCTAGAAAAGTTTAAGATGCTTAACAGCACATAGTGAAGCTTTTCAAAGATCTTTCACATGAGATCCATCCAAAATCAATTTACAAAGTATTTATAGGAACAATTGGGCTAAAATACTCTAAGTAGGGGAACACTATATAAGCTAACTCTGCAAATTCGTAAGCTACCGAAGTACCATAAACACTACAGCAAGCTGGAAACAGGTGTTCTATAGAGACTATAGAAATTTCTCTAAGAATATTCCTATTCAATCTAATCAAAAGAGTTATGCGTCTCGATCCATATCTCTTAGATATATTGTGTTTTAGCCTGTAATGATATGGCAGAGCTATTAAGATTGCCTCTGAAGAGATAGATTAACTCCCTACAGTTTTGTTTTGACATGTTGGATCTCTCTGAGTTGATAGTCTATATAGACATCAGTATATTTAAACTCTAAATGATTTACTTCGATGTCGAGCTTCTGTTTCTAGTTAGTGTTTGTAGACTGTTATTTTGTTACCCTCTTGTTTGATCTAATTTGCTCACCCTAAACAATCGCTCGACCTTCGCCTCATGGAATTCTCGATTAATCAACTGTTAGATAATTTCTCTGATGACAAGCTAGTTACGCCCAAGGCGATCGAAAAAAAACTTGGAATTGGCGACGATAGTAAAAGCGTTCGTAGACTCCAAGTTACCCTTGATGCTCTCGAAAAAATTGGCATTCTTGAAAAAGATAAAGGACGATACCGTCGCATTCATGAAGAAGGTTTGGTCGAAGGTCGTTTGCGATGTTCGAGCAAAGGTTTTTGCTTTGCGATCCAAGATGTAGAGGGCGCTGAAGATATATATGTTCGCGAGAGTCGTTTGAGTAATGCTTGGAATGGCGATCGCGTATTAGTACGAGTTACCAAAGATGGTGTAAGGCGGCGATCGCCTGAGGGTGAAGTACGTTTGATACTTGAGCGATCAAATCCGACCCTGCTTTCGACTGTGAAATTAACTGACGACAGCTATCGAGCCGTGCCGCTTGACGATCGCTTATTATTTGAAGTTGAGCTAGTACCAGATGAGGAGACTCCCGATCTGAGCGTTGCCGATGGCAAACTAGTGCACTTGGAAATGGTGAGATTTTCCTTGGGTAATCACTTGCCTATGGGTCGAATCTTGCAGGTATTGGGAGATGATGCCGAATCAACTAATGACATCGATTTAGTTTGTTGTAAGCACAATTTGCCAAGGCGATTTAGTGCTAAAGCTTTGACGGCAGCCGCAAGTTTGCCGAGAGGAGTTAGGAAAGCAGATTTAAAGCATCGTCTCGATTTACGCAAAACTCTGACCGTAAGAATTGGTAATGCAGCGGCAATTTCAATTATCCAAGTGGAAACTGGCTGGGAATTGGGTGTGCATATTCCCGACGTAGCAACCTATGTTACTTCAGGCTCTCCCTTAGATTTAGAAGCGCATAAGCGTCTGCGTTCATTTTTCTTGGGCGATACGATCTTGCCGATGTTGCCTGAAATGAATGTGTTTAATCAACCTGAATATCTGACGATGTCTGTGCTGATTAAATTAGATCCCGAAGGAAATATGCTTTCCTTTGAAATTCAGCCCTCTGCCATCTTGGTTCGTGCTAATTTGAGCTATCAGAGAGCGCAGCAGATTCTTGATGGTAAGGTCGCAGTCGATGAAGATGCGCCTAGCCAAGAAATTGATACAGAAGTTGAAGAACTGGTGCATTTGATTGCGAAGGTAGGATCTTTACTTCAAGAACGCTCAAATGCAATCAGGCTAGTATTACCACAGATTCCTTCTCAAGAAGCTGATGAGGGAGTACGTGGCTTAATAGTAGTTCCATTTACTTTACCAATCTCTGGTACTGTAACGGAAATGATGATTTTGGCAAATAGAGCGATTGCTTCTCATTTGCAGTCTCTAGCTATTCCTACGATCTACCTACGCCAAATTCCACCCGATCAAGGTAAAGTCGATGATTGGACAAAGCTGTTGGAAAGTATGGGTATTTCTGTACAACTTGAAAATCCTGAGCAGATTCAAGTTACGGATTTGCATCGAATTTTGCAACAGTTGAGTCAAATTGAGCAAGATGCAACTCGTGACATCCTCAAGTACCTATTGCTATCAATGTTTAAAACCAATGAGTACGTACTTACACCTGCTCTGCATTTTGGTTTGGGATTGCTAGAGCAGCCCTATGTGCATGGAGTATTTCCTCAAAACCACTATGGAGATTTACTAATTCAACGAACACTACATACTGTTTTTGAAGAAGGGCGCGATCGCCGCAGCATTAGGATTAAGGATGGTGTAAATCTAAGAAGTTCTAGCGCCCATGGTCAAGTAAATTGGAGTGTTTTGCCTCCCGATACGGAACGTCAGTTAATTGAGGATTTAGAAGCAGTTTTGCCAAAGCTTAATCAAGCTGATGCCTTATATCATCGCTCGATTTCCGATCTTGATGGACTTCGTAAAGCTGAGTTTATGCGATCTCATACTGGTGGCAACTTCTACGGCATTATCACTAGCGTCCAGTCTTACGGATTTTTTGTCGAAATCGAGTCACTATTGGTCGAAGGTTTAGTACATGTCAGTTCCCTAAAGGATGACTGGTACGAGTTCCCATTAATTAATGGCAAAGGACGGGCAAGGGCTTCAACTTTGTTAGTTGGTCGTCGCAGTGGTCGTCAATATTGTTTAGGGGATCGCGTAGAAGTGCAGGTTAAAGGGGTAGATTACTATCGCCAACAAATTGATTTAGTAGCAGTTGTCGTACCTGAAGGAGATCGCGACTCATCTAATTCAGGATTAGTATCTAATCTAGAAACTGAGTCCGATTTAGATATTCCTGAAGACATTGACACAGAAAATATAGAATAATTTCACTTGGCTTGACGATTATCATCCTCCAGCCAAGTTTTTTTAGCTAATTGCCCCAGTCTACTTACTCTTGAGTCTCCCACCATGTCGCTTTCCCGCTTACTGGTGACTGTCTTAAACCGTCTTCAGCCATCTGCGGAGACGGTAATGCTTGTATCTGCGATCGCAGTAGGCTTGATCAGTGGCACTGGCGTTACCTTGTTTCGCAAATTAATTTTATTTGCTCAGGAATTTTATTGGCATGAACTACAAGTAGTTATCAGCGCGAAATGGCATTGGGCAATCTTATTTATTCCCATGTTGGGAGCATTGGTTATTAGCCTTTTAAAATTCAAATTAGATCAAGTAGAAACCAGAGCATCTGTTAAGGTGCAACCTTCTGCTCTAGATATGGGGCAATTATCCTATTCACAAGTTTCTCTAAAAACAGTAGCAGCAGCACTTTCACTAGGAGCTGGGGCTTCGCTAGGTCCTGAGGGTCCCAGTGTAGAGCTAGGCAGTAATATTGGTGCGTTACTAGGGCAGATGATGCAGTTTTCTAGCGAACGGATTCGGCTACTGATTGGCGCAGGAGGGGCAGCAGGTTTAGCAGCAGGATTTAATGCACCGATTGCAGGTGTATTCTTTGCGCTTGAGGTTTTGTTACGTGATTCCTATCGCACTAACAAATCTAGCCCTAATTCTGACGTAAGCGTCGTGGTAATTGCCTCAGTAATTTCTGCGTTGGTTTCTCAGATTAGTCTCGGTGAACGACCTGCTTTTAGCTTGCCAGTTTACGAGGTGCGGAGCTATTGGGAATTACCTCTGTATCTAGGTTTGGGAGTTTTAGCTAGCGTTGTAGCACTAATGTTTACTCGTGCAGTTAAACATGCCAAGAATTTTTTTGCAGGTGAATGGGCGATCGCCTCATTCATGAAAAATCTTTCAATGCCGATCAAATTGCTAATTGGTGGGCTATGTGTGGGCATTATCGCTTTGACTTTTCCCGAAGCGATCGGGATTGGCTATGAAACGGTGGAATCAATCTTGCAAGATACTCCTTTCACGATCCCTTTACTAGCTATTTTGCTAGTGGTTAAACTTTTGCTAACCGCAATTAGTTCAGCTAGCGGCTTTGTCGGGGGTATTTTCGCTCCATCAATTTTTTTGGGTGCGGTGCTCGGTAGTTTATATGGTCAAGCGATCGCTAGTTTTTTACCTGCCTCGATTCCGATCGCTGCTTCTCCAGCCTATGCTTTAGTGGGTATGGCAGCAGTTCTAGCGGGTACTGTTCGCGCTCCATTGACATCAGTGTTACTACTGTTTGAAATGACCCGTGACTATCGGATCGTTTTGCCTCTAATGGCTGCCGTTGGGCTTTGTGCTTGGGTACTCGATCAACTTGACACCTCTAGCCCCGATCGCATGATCATGCAGTGGTCAAATTTACCATCGGATATCGAAGTCCTTGAAAAAATCAAAATTGCTGAAGTAATGACCCTAAATCCTGCTTCGGTAAAATATTCAATGCCTTTACTTCAGGCCGCCCAATTTATTACGAGTGGCTATCATCACAGTGCCCTTGTATTTGATGATGTCAACCATTTACAGGGTATTCTTACGACTCAAGATATTAAGCGACTCATATCAGCACCTGCGGGCCTTTTGCCTTTAGAAGAAATGACGGTACAAAATATTTGTACCAGCGAAGTAATTTGTACATTTGCCGATGAATCCCTTGCGGAAGCGCTAAAACGTATGGCAACTAGAGATTTGCGGCAGATGCCAGTGGTCGATCGCAACCAGCCCAAGCGAGTAATTGGCATGGTCGATCGGCTTGCTATTACCACAGCCTATAATACTGCCCTAACAAAACGAGCGATCGCTGCTAGAATTACAGCGACTAAACCGAGTGCAGCCATTAACTCTAATGTTATTTCACCAGCAGTCTCCAATGCGCTAAATAGCGCTAATCCTATTGTTAACACTAATGCTAGTAATGGTAATGGTCGGCATAATAATGAGGATAAAGAGCGCACAGAGACTGTTGGAAACCATGACTCTAGAATTAATGCAAATGATAAGAGCGTTGATAAAGACAACACTCTCAACAATAATTTAACGAGAGAATTAGATATTCATAGCTCTGAGACGATTTCCTCTTAAAATTTAGGCAGAAATTGTCTTAATCTAGTAACTAGCCCCAACAAGGATGTCATGAATAGCGAAGAAATACTAATTGAATTTGTGGCAAATAGCGATCGCCCCAGCGGGGAATCGATTAAAGCGATTAGCACTACTAAAGTTAAGGACAGCATTCAGCGACTTGCTAATTTAGTGCAGCAGCTTGCTACGGAGAGCACTCAAAGCCAAGCTAATGGTCTAGCTTTAGATGAAGTCGAAATCGCGATCAAGCTTACGGATACTGGTGAAGCAATTTTATTGGGTGATGGTCAAAGCAATGGCACAATGACTTTACGGTTTCGTCGCTCAAGTAACTCAATTATTACTGGTGGGGAAGTAGTTAATCTTGCGGCATCACTTACCTCTAGTTCAGGGGTAAACTATACCAAATTGCAGGCTTTGCTATCTAGTGCTAAATGGCAAGAAGCCAATCAAGAAACTTGGAATGTGATGTGTCTGGCAGCAAGTAAGAATATTGGTTCTGTATTGTCATCTGAGGATATTAAGCAGATTTCTTGTGATGACTTGCAAATCATCGACAGTCTGTGGAAACAGCATAGTCAAGGTCGTTATGGATTTAGTGCTCAAAATCAAATTTATATGTCATCAATTCTCGGATAAGTCATGAGGATGGATGCAATGCATCTATCCTCATGACAAGTAAAAACTTCAAAATAAAAGGGGTTAGCGTCATGGATCAGGACAAGCAAAAGCAGATTACGATGTACTTCATTGAGGAGGCAAAGGAACATCTACAAACAATTGAATCAGGGCTACTTGATTTGCAATCATTGATGGGGAATTCTGAATCAGTAAATGAAATATTTAGAGCAGCCCACTCGATTAAAGGTGGTGCAGCAATGTTGGGGTTTAGCAGCATTCAGCATGTCGCCCATAACTTTGAAGACTACTTTAAGGTTATGCGCGAGAATACTAATTTTCGAGTCGATCAGCATCTCCAGACACTTTTTTTACAAGCATTTGATAAATTACAGGAGTTAGTCGAACTTCTCCAAAGCCCCTATGGACTAACAAAGGACGCTGTCGATGGAATTATGGCAGGTTCAGATCAGATCTTCGCAAATCTCAAGGCACATCTTCAGAATTTGATATCTGGCAAAGCACCCGATGCCACAACCTTGGGTATTGCTAAATCTTCTCTAAAACCAGCCGAAGCTAAGATTGATACAAGAGCCATGTTGGGAGCTTTTCAATCAGAAGTCCCCACCAAGTTACGAAGTATGTTGGAGTTGTTCAAACAGCCTGATAGTCCTCGCAGTCGGCAAAATCTAGAAAGTATTTGTACTCAACTACAGGAAATAGGCGATCGCTTTGGTCTATCGCCTTGGTCGCAAATGGTTCAGTCAGTTAATGCTGCGGTCTCTAACCCAAATAACCAATTTCGTGTGCTTGCACCAATTCTAATTAGAGAAGTAAAGCAGGCTCAAGAGCAGGTCTTAGCGCAGAGAGTAAATGATATTAAAGTTTCACAGCAACTACTCCAACTCATATCTGCTGATATGCCTAGCAAAATTTCTACTCCAACAGTTGCTACGGTTTCTTCTACTGTCACTGCTACTAAATCTTCTGAGAACTCCTCAGCCGATGAAGTAAGTAAGATTTTTGGAGCCGTGATTGAGGAAGATAAAGCCATGAAAGGTTGGCAAAGCTTTAGCGATCGCGTTGGTTGGAAGCAGAACGGATCTTGGATAACATCTAATACTGTTGCCTCTCAGACTGCCCCTGATGGACATTTTCCTACTCCTCTTTGGCTAGCCGCATGGCATCAATCGAAAGACACAAAAGCAAAAGAGTTTCAAGCTCAGTATGCAGGGCTATTAGCTAAGATTGCTAGCTGCAATTTACCCTAAATTTTAGGATGTGCAGTGATTTATCCTCTGCATTCTAACTAATGTCGTAAGGGACGCGCAGTAAAATAAAGAACTAGATTTTTTGTATCGCGGCAAAGCCGCGATACAAAAAATCTAGTTCTTTATTAAATCTCAGAACCGTAATTTATTTTGAAGAGGACGTTCAGTGAGGAGTTTGTTTACCGCAATTTTGGCAATTAGTGCCAGTATATCTGTGTCACCTGCGATCGCTACTTCCGCTAGTGAATCATCTAAATTCAGTAGCGGATCGACCACATACCTGAGTAATTTACCAGTTCAGCAGCAGACTAGTAATACCACAGTCGATTCTCTATTCGCGCAACGTTCTTTGAATATTGTCAAACAAATTCCTACTGATGCAATCGGATTGGTAATTGTTGATTTAGATCAACGTTCGTGGCAGGCAATAGAGCAATTTCAATTACCTAACCAAAATCCAATTTTGGTACTCGATAAGCTACTCTCCTTTTTTACCAAAGCTTCTCGATTCTCATTTGCTAAAGATGTCAGATCTTGGTTAGGTTCAGAGATCGCGATTACTTTTTTAGGAAATTCTAATAATAAAGGAGAAGTAATATTTGCAGCTCTATCAGTAGTTAAAGATGACAGGCAATTCGATCTTTTTATTAAAAATTTAAAAGCGCTCGATTTACCCAAACCAGCCGAAATACAATATCAAAATGTAAAAATACTAGAATGGAAACTAGAAGAAGACGATAATACTAAGCCAGAAATTCCAAAATCAACTTTATCTAATGAGAGACGAGCTTTAGCTCGTATCAAGCAAGAGAATCCCTCTAACCTTGAACCTAATTCTCAAGAAACCGATCAAATGGGATTTGGGTTCCCTAGCTTTAGTTTGAAGAGTTTTGCGATCGCCAAGCTGCCAAGTGGAATTGCTGTTGTTGCATCTAACCGTCAAGCTATTCAGAGAATGATTGATATTAATATCTCTGCTTCTACTGAGCAAGAGAAGTTACCATCTCTTGCGGATAATCAACTATTTTTGCGATCGCTGAATAATCCATTATGGAATCGGTCACTGTTTGTTGGTTATGGAGACTTTAAAGGAATTGGACAGCTATCTGAGCTTTTGGCGGCTGAAATACCTGAAACTTCAGAAATTCCGGGTTTCAGTCGCGAAGAATATCTACAAGGTTTGAAATACTCCTTAAGTCAGTACAGCAGCTTTGATCTATTTACGTGGTTAACGCCTAAAGGTGTAAGAAGTCAAAGCAATAGTTACTTTTCGGAACTACGACCTCCTCAGCCCAAGGATACAAAACCTCGCGATCGATTGCTTTCCTACTTACCATCAAAAGTTTATGGCTCGATTACCAGTCGCGATCTCAATCGTCAATGGCAGTGGTTTGTGGAAGAGTCAAAGCAGCAACCGTCATACAAAATTCTTGTCGAAGGGCTACGAATGCTTGCCCCTTTAGTGGTGAGTTCTGGATTAGACCTCGATATTGAGAAGGATATTATTTCTTGGATTGATGGTGAATATTCACTTGTAGTTTTTCCTAGCGATCGTTCTCCTTTTAAAGAGATTGGCATTGATCTAACAATCGGCTCATTAATCCGTACATCAAAACCTGAACTAGCAAATGCAACTCTCGCGAAGTTAACCAAATACTTTGCCAGCTTAGATAAAGATTTCATTCAAGTGAAAAAGCGCCAAGTGGGAGCAACTTTAATGACCAGCTTTGAGTTTCCTGACGAGAGCGAACGGGGCAAAACTCAGAGCATTTTTGCCTATGGTTGGCGCGATCGCCAGACTTTAATAATGACTTTAGGTGCAAATACAGCATCTGCTTTCATTCCAACACCTAAGCCTTCCCTTGCTGAGTCAGAGGATTTTCGTGAGGCGATCGCTGACATGCCTCAACCAAATTTTGGATATTTTTATCTCAATGCCAATGCGATCGCTAAACAAGTAGCTACAGGTATTCTTATTTTTACAGATCTGATCCCTAATGCCGATCTACCGCCAAATTCTGATAAGTCCGACAAACCGACTAAACCAGAACTACCTGAATCGGTGCAAAAACTAATCAATAAACTTGGTGGTGCAGTTTTTGTCTATTCCGAAACTAGCGATCGATTCCAATCAGATGTTTTTTTGGGGTTAAAGCCATAGTCAACAAACTGATCTTTCCGTAAAATCAGAAGAGAGTTGCGGCACTTCGCGCCGCAACTCTCTTCTGGGGGATTACTTGAGTAAGCTAAAAAACCCAAAACCTGTGGCG
>CAIJEA010000415.1 GCA_903819605.1 uncultured cyanobacterium
CAGTGGGTTCTTGATTGTTGGGGCTTTAATTTTCTGGATAAAACTTAAGTTCTATTTCATGGTTTTAGCAATAATGGTCTGGCTTGGCATTACCATGATCGCTTTTGTTGGAGAATCTTTACTCAAGCAAAACCGTAAATTTTTCGTAGCGATCGTCATACTTACAATTCCCTGCTTACTAGGGCTAGGAATTGGTTGGCAAATATGGCGATTAGTCGCAACTACGTTGAGCTAACCGCTATCTATACGCGATGTACAACTAAGAGACATAAAAAAAACTCACAGCCGAAAGTGTTAGAAAATAGGACTAACACAATTAGCGGTGAGAATTATGTTTTCTATACGCGATGTGCAACTAAGAAGTAGGAAACAACCAAGTCTTCAAGCCCCTGATCAGTTAAATCATGATCGGCGTATTTGCGTCTTTTTTGTCGTCATGAAATGGATGTTTCAGGAGCCATCCCTCATTACCTGACCAGTACCTACGTGGCGCAAAACCACATCCCTTGGGAAAACTAAATAATGATTTGTTTGCTCAAGTGCGCGATCGCCTTAATCAAATAATTCAGCTATAAATCGGTATCAAAATTTCAATAAAAAAGAGAGCCTAGGCCCTCTTTTTTATTAGCTTATTTGTGGATTAGACAGAGGCTAAAAAAGTCTTCTTGTATTCAACAAGTGCTTCTTTCAAGATTGCTTCAGCATCCTTAGTCAAGGTCTTCTCAGCCTTCACGATTTCGGAATACTTAGGCTTGCTGGTTGCCAAGTAGTTACGTAGACCTTTGTTAAATGCACCAACTTGAGAAACTTCGAGTTCATCAAGATAGCCGTTAATAGCAGTATAGATAATCGCAACTTGATCCCATACGGGCAATGGAGAGTATTGTGGTTGCTTGAGAATTTCACGGAGACGCTGACCACGAGCTAGTTGCGCTTGAGTAGTTTTGTCTAAATCAGACGCGAACTGAGCGAAAGCTACGAGGTCATCGTACTGAGCTAGTTCTAGTTTGATCTTACCTGCAACCTGTTTCATTGCTTTGATTTGTGCTGCGGAACCAACGCGGGATACCGAGATACCAGGGTTGATCGCAGGACGAATACCAGCATTGAACAGGTCAGAGGACAAGAAGATTTGACCATCGGTAATCGAAATTACGTTGGTAGGAATGTAAGCCGATACATCACCAGCTTGGGTTTCGATGATTGGCAATGCTGTCATCGAGCCGCCGCCGAGTTCATCACTCAACTTCGCTGCACGTTCGAGCAAGCGAGAGTGTAAGTAGAATACATCTCCAGGATAGGCTTCACGACCTGGTGGACGACGTAGCAAGAGAGCCATTTGGCGATAAGCTTGGGCTTGCTTGGACAAGTCATCATAGACGATCAAAGTACCTTGACCTTTGTACATGAAGTACTCAGCCAATGCTGCGCCAGTGTAAGGAGCGAGGTATTGCAAGGTAGCAGGATCGTTGGCACTAGCCATAACGACGATCGTATACTCCATTGCGCCACTTTCGCGGAGCTTGTTAACGACGTTAGCAACGGTGGAAGCCTTTTGACCGATCGCTACATATACGCAGATACAGTCCAAACCTTTTTGGTTGATGATCGTGTCTACAGCAACGGAAGTCTTACCAGTTTGGCGATCGCCAATGATCAACTCGCGCTGACCACGACCAACGGGAATCATCGCGTCGATCGCAGTAATACCAGTTTGCAGAGGTTCAAATACGGATTTACGAGCAATAATTCCAGGAGCAGGAGATTCAATTAAGCGAGATTCAGATGCTTTGATGTCACCTTTGCCATCGATGGGTTGAGCCAAGCCATCAACAACGCGACCAATAAATGCTTCGCCTACAGGCACTTGAGCAATACGTCCAGTTGCTTTAACCGAGCTGCCTTCAGCGATTTTGCGACCTTCACCCATCAACACAACACCAACGTTGTCTTCTTCTAGGTTCAGTGCAATACCGACAGTACCATCTTCAAATTCTAGCAACTCGCCAGCCATGCACTGTTCCAAGCCATAGACACGAGCGATACCGTCACCGACTTGCAGGACAGTACCAACGTTAGAAACTTGCAGCTCTTGGTTATAATTAGCAATTTGCTGCTTGATAATATTGCTTATTTCGTCAGGTCTGATGCTAACCATAGTTGTGTTTTACCAGTTATCAGCGATCGATTTGTTTTTAATATTTTGGAATTGGCTTTTAGCAATTAGCTATTAGCTTTTTGATGATTGGTAATTCGTAATTCGTAATTTTTAATTACTTTTCCTTTTACCTTTTTCCTACTAAACACCAGCAGCTAGGCTGCTCTTTAGTCGGCGTAGTTGTCCGCGAATGCTGGCATCTACGACTTGAGATCCAACCTTGATGATCACGCCACCAATTAAGTCGGCATTTACAGTTACCGCAAGTTCTACACTCTTAGCTTTAGTCATAGTCTTGACCCGATCGCGTAAGGTATCTTCTTGCGCTCTGCTCAATTTCAAAGCAGTTATAATTTCAGCAAGAGCAACTCCATCAATCCCGCGCAACAGCGTTTGAAATTGATTTACGATCTCACCTAAGAAGGCAATGCGTTTGCGATCAACTAACAAAAGTAAAAAGCTTTTGGTTAACACACTTATTTGAGGGCCAAAAACATTTTCAATTACGCCTTTCTTGACGTTTTCTCCAATTAGAGGACTAGCAAAAAGTTGAGTTAATTCAGCAGAATCTTTAAGGGTATTGCCAATTAATCGCACATCTTTGGCGATCGCATCGAGATTGTTTTGCTCTTGAGCTAAAGAGATCAAAGCGTCGGCATAGGGAGCAACGACTGCTTGACTAACAGAATTAGATTTCATGTTTTTCTCCTAGTCGGAACCCAAAAGGGCAATGCTACGGTCGATCAATTCGATCTGAGTAGACTCACTCAAACCGCGATCGAAATAAGACTGAACGCTAGCAAGAGCTTTTTCCGCAACTTGCTGGCGCAGTTGCAAAATTACTCTTTCTTGTTCAGTGGCAATTTCTTGATCGGCAGATTCTCTTAAACGAGCAATATCTGCATCAACCGTTGCCAAAATCAAATCAGCCGCGTGTTTAGCATCAATATCGGCTTGTTGACGCAACTTATCAGCTTCAGTTTTGGCTTGAGCTAATTTTTCTTGCTGAACAGCCAACTTATCTGATGCTTCTTTTTGACGCTTTTCTGCATCAGCGATCGCCGACTGGATAGACTCCAAGCGTGCTGAGAGAATTTTGCCAAGAAACCCACGACCCGCATATACCAGAAAAGCTAGGACAATTACTAAGTTAATTACATTAGTTTCAAGAATATCGGTATTTAACCGAATCCCTGAAGACTCGCCTGCTTCGCTAGCAAGTAAAACGAAATTGCTAATCATAAACGTTATTTCTATTACTCAATATCAGCAAGAAGCCAGACAGAAGCTATTTAGGATTATCAAGACTAGGATCTTACTAAGTTACCTAATAGCTTTTCTAGAACTTGGCGACTGAGAGACTCTACTTCGGCATCTAAAGATGCTGTTGCATCTTGCTTTTGTTTTTCGATTTCAGCTCTAGCACTAGCAACTTTTGCTCTTGCTTCGGCTGTAGCTGCATCAATACGTTCGTTACGAATCTTATTTGCTTGAGCCTGAGCAGTAGCTAAGACATTTTGAGTAGCTTTACGAGCAGTAGATAACTCTTGCTCATATTGCTTCACAATAATCTCTGCTTTTTCTAGCCGTTCTTTTGCTCCGACAATTTGACCTCTAACATAGTCATCGCGATCGTCGATCGCTTTGCTTAGAGGCTTAAAGAAAATAACGTTGAGGACTGCCACAAAAACGATGAACTGCACCGCCATAATTGGGAGAGTGGCATTAACGTCAAATAATCCACCCTTCTGCTCTACTGCTTCCGCAGCAAGCATAACAGTTGAGACAAAGTTCAAAAGTATCATAGGTATTTTGCCAAAATATCGGTTATCAGAGTCACGAAGAAGCTATTAAATTAACTCATAGCTTCTTCATGTACTAACTCTTAGGCGAAAGGATTGGCAAATAGTAGGATCAAAGCGATAACTAGACCATAAATGGTAAGAGCTTCCATAAAAGCGAAGCTGAGAAGCAAGGTGCCACGGATCTTACCTTCTGCTTCAGGCTGACGGGCAATACCTTCAACAGCACGGCTAGCAGCAGTACCTTGTCCAATACCAGGTCCAACTGCACCAAGACCAACTGCGATACTAGCGGCAATTACGGAAGCTGATGCTACTACTGGATCAATCATTTTTTTTCCTTACTTTTTTAGTTAATTTGTTTGAGATAAGAATTTGCAGAATACAGGAGCGAATTTCAAGAGTGAAGTTATAGAAACTGAAAGGTAAACGAGCTTAACTGATTTACACTAATCTTTTAAGCTAAACCACTAGATAGAATAGATTCTATTTAATGATCGTGACTTTCATCACCATGACCTTCCATCGCTTCACCAATGTAAGACGCTGCAAGTGTTGAGAAAATCAGTGCTTGAATTGCACTAGTAAAAAGCCCCAAAACCATCAATGGCAAAGGAACAAACAAAGGCACTAGAAGAACCATAACACCAACTACTAGCTCATCCGCAAGGATGTTTCCGAAAAGACGGAAGCTTAGGGAGAGTGGTTTTGTAAAATCTTCTAGAACCCATAAAGGAAGGAGAAACGGTGAAGCTTGAACGTATCTGGTAAAGAACTCCAGACCACGCTTCTTCAATCCCCCGTAAAAATACGCTAGGGAGACTAACAGCGCCAGTGCGACAGTTGTATTAATATCGCCAGTAGGAGCAGAAAGCTCACCCTCTGGTAATTTAATTAGCTTCCAAGGAACTAAAGCTCCAGACCAATTGGATACAAAGATAAACAAGAATAGACTACCAACAAATGGTACCCATTCTCTATAATGCTTCTCGCCAATCTGGTCTCTAGCAATGCTCTGAACGTATTCCAGCGCATATTCCATGAAATTTTGAAAACCTGCGGGAACGTGCTGCTCAGCTTTCGCAGTGCTGGATCCGATGATTGCAGCAACGATTACTACGCCCATTACAATCCAACTCACGATTAATACTTGAGCGTGTACCGCTAGGTTGCCGAACTGCCAATAAAGGTGTTTGCCAACTTCTAGTGCGGCAAAACTATTTTGTTGGCTAAAAATTAATGGGTCGATCATGTTCGATATGTTACAACCTATAGGAGGTCTAATCAGCGAGAATGGGGCTTACTTGTCAAATCTTGAGCAAGAGTTGCTATAACAGCAATTTTATAGGTCATAAAGCCAAGAAATGCGGGTAAAACCTGCAATTGACTCGACTTGGCTGCAATCACAATCAGGATGACAAACAAACCAAAGCGAGCGTAGCCGAGGCTTTTGGACTTATTGCCCAACCGATCCACTCCTTTAGCAAGCATTCTGAGATAGACAGCGCCGACTAATGCACCTACAAAATAGCTGAGCGCGATGTTCCATCCATACACACCCAGTACAACTAGACCAATTACTAGTCCAGATGCCAGAGTTAGTACTAAAAGCCTCAACTTTAGGTGGTTGTACTCTTCCATGCCATCAGAGACTGATGCGGATGAGGTTTCTACAACCATCTGGAGAGATGTACTGCTTTTTGCGGGAATAATCTTCACTGTTGACTTTTAGCGAAAATTGCTGATTATTTAAGTGAAGAACGACCACTTGAGATAGGACTCAAAATGGATGTCCAAAAACTTGTATGTAGCTACCTACACCGTTGCTAAGCATATCACGCAAGATGTCACATTTGCTTTACAACTCTTTAACAAAAAAGGACGAGAAGGCTAGCAATGTGACCTTTCACTTTTGTGCAGATACTTTTAATAGGTATTTCGTCTATGTTGGAGTGCTACCATAACAAAAAGTTTTAGACGAATGCTTAAAAATTTCAAAAAACCTCTTTTAATGCATTCATCTAAAATTCATTACTTTTTGTGAGCATCCAGAATTTGCAACCTATGTCCACATCTTTCGCTAAGCCTCTCCCATTTCAGTCTGCTTTCCAAGCAGCAGTTTTGTCTTTAATCTCGGCTGCTGCTTTGCTGCCTCTAGGGGCGATCGCGCAAAATGCTCCAACCCAGAAGCCTCAAGTACAGTCACAGCCTACCACGCCCCAAGCTCAGCCTATTGAGCCTACTAAACCAAATTCTCTTGAGAGTAGTGTGTTTAGTATTTCGGGTGGTCAGCGATTGATGTCGGAGTCAATGACCGCAATTAGCCAGCAAAATTACGATCAAGCTGTAACTAAGTTGCAAGATGCCCGCCAAGTTTTCAATCAATTATCCAATTTTTATCAAGAGTTAACTACGAGCTTTTCGGGGATTGACAATCGCATTTCTGATAGTCATCGTCGAAAGGCTTTGCAAACAGCTCAGTTGCGTGATGAGGCAACCTATCAGCTTGCCGTAGTCTATCGGGCAAAAAATCAACCTGAATTAGCTGTACCTTTGTTGATTCAGTTAATTCGGAGCCAAGCACCAACTCGCGATCTTGGACAACAAGCTTATCAGCAATTGTTTGAGCTCGGTTTCGTGGATGCACAGTTTGTACTCCCTAATGCAGCTACACCAAAGTAGCTTCTTGTTGCCCCAAAGGCGAAGTTGTCGGTGCAGAATACCGAAACTCAACTTTAGACTTTATGTCAACTATATAGCTGTCGCTAGTCATATTAGGACAAAATTAAAACCCAAAAGAGAGATGCGGCGCGAAGCGCCGCATCTCTCTTTTGGGTTTTATGTCCCGATACACTTGGCGTTAGCTGTAGATACAAAACCCTCAAGATGCGAGGTTTTTTATAGTGATTTTGCCCACCAAGCAAGTCCGTAGCGCTGACTTGATGATCCTACTTGTGGTGATTTGAAGACAATTCTGAGTTTATATCTTCCAGTAGCAGGAATTTTTATGAAAATATGTTGCAAGTTATCAATTTGACTAATTGATGACCAAACATTCTGGGAAATGTCAGTATCTTGCGATCGCATTAAATACATCTCAATCTTATTAAATCCTTCATCAGTAAAACTTTCACCGATATCAAATACGCCATTGCCATTTTTATCATTTAGCTTGACTTGCCGATCCCAAGTTAAGGTGGCGGAGATAAAGCTATCGGCTTCTAGGGGATTAGCAAAAATATAGTCTTGATATCGATCGACTTCGATAATATTTGTGTCCCAGCCGATCGCCTTGATGTTTCCTGAACTTGGAGATTGTTGTCCTGCTTGATATTGTTGAAAGGCTCGATAGGCATTGAGTTGTCCTGCACCTAGACTACGACTAAGGGGAATCGATCGATTTGCATAGGCTTCGGTATCAATCCAAGTTTTACCAAAAGCATCAAGAATTGTCTTAGACATACCAAGCATTTTCCCATCTCCTCGATCTTGGATTTTGTCGGCGGAGTTAATTAGCACAGCTTTAATTAGCTCGTGGCGATGAGCATCTATGCCCCAGTTACCAGTTTCGATCTGGCGATTTGCATATTCGTGTAATAGCGCGATCGTGCCAACAACATGGGGAGCAGCAAAACTCGAACCGTTTGCATTTTTGAATTTGCTTTGTAGGGTTGGTAGCTTGAGATTATTTCCTGGTGCGAGCAAAGCCAGCGATCGCCTGCCATCAATAGGGCTTTCTACACCTGCTGTCCATTTACCGTCTTTGTTGAGATCGCTAAAGACTTCACCTTGCTCGTATTTGCCATTGTTATTGCGATCGATAAATGGTTCGTCAATAAGGTTGCCGCGATCTAGTTGACGGTAGATACCATCAACTTCACGAGTAAATCCAACAGTAAACCCATTATAAAGATCCGTAGGAATTGGTATGCCACCTTTGCCTTGGTTTCCTGCAATGATTGGCAAAGTATTATAGTTAGTGGCAAGCCAATCAACACATAGAGTGAGCAATGCATCGCCATCAAGCTTGGCATTGGGACGGGGATCTTCGCTCAATAGTTCACCAAAGCTAAAATTGATGGCGCGAACAGTACCGTTATATTGTCGAGCGATGTACTGTGCAGCAAGACAAGCTTCTGGTTGTCCATCTTGTCGGCGTTGGGAATAGGCTGAAGAGAGCAATTTGGCATTTGGGGCAATACCTCGCTGAATTTTATCTTGGCTAATAATTACTGCGGCGACTTGAGCCGAGTGATCGTCTAGATTTTTATTTGGAATAGCTTTGCCATCACGAAAAAAAACTTCGTAGGGTTTAACGATCGCCCGATCTAGTTGCAAAAGTTTGTTGGTGATTTTGTCAACAGCAAAGCGACTGGGGCGACTTAGTTCGACTTGTCCAACAAATACATCTTTGCCAGTGAGATTATAGGGAGGTTTTTGTAAGATACGAGCATCAATACCTTGGCGATCGGCGGAATTTTCAAGTGCCCAACTACTAGAGCTGGCTATCATACTCGTAGAAGTGCTGAGCAAAATCCAACCAACCAACCAACCTAACCTTCGCATTTTCTTGCCGTTTCTTATTTACAGGACTTCTTACCGCACATTTACTAGGATAATCAAAAAAATCTAGATTTTTTGGAATTTGCCTAATATAGCA
>CAIJEA010000416.1 GCA_903819605.1 uncultured cyanobacterium
AAAATTTAAACGTTGTGACCTGCTTCCATTGTTTCAAATATTTGAATATTCGTACAATTGACTGTCGGTAGGGATGATCTGGCTGCTCATACCAGTCCCCAGAAATTTCATTGGAGCTATCAAAGCCCAAATGCACAATTGTTAGTTTATGAGAATGGTCTTTTTCAGACTCCCGATCTGGCTCGTCAGGATTTTGAGTATCGGCATTAGCAAACAAGCTTGCAAAGGCGATCGATGTCTCCTCTTGCAATAGCAAATCGTTAGCTGACGCAACTTCTCGTAACTGATCGAGCCATTCAGGAGATTTACGATCTGTCCAGCGAATTCCAAGGGTGACTAGCTTTGTTTGCAGCAGTAGATGTCCGAGTTTTTCGGCTTTAGTTTCGAGATAGCGCCAATTATATTCATTAGTTTCGATCAATAGGGGCAAGCGTCCAACTATCTCAATTCCAAAACCCTTAAGCCCTGCAAGTTTGCGAGGATTGTTGGTAATCAAACGCATTTTTTTGATTCCCAGATCGTGCAAAATTTGCGCTCCAACTCCATAGGTACGCAGATCGGCTCCAAATCCCAACTTTTCATTAGCTTCGACGGTATCTAATCCGCCATCTTGGAGGGAATAAGCCTTGATTTTATTGATCAAGCCAATGCCACGACCTTCTTGGCGTAAATAGATCACTACACCCCAATTGGCAAATTCGATCATTTTCAATGCACTTTGCAACTGTCCGCGACAATCACAACGCAATGAGCCGAGAGCATCACCTGTAAGACATTCGGAATGTACGCGCACTAAAACTTCATTGTCCGCAAAGTCTTGCAAGTCGCCCTTAACGATCGCTAAATGCTCTGTATTGTCGAGGGTATTGCGATAGGCATAGACGCGAAAGTTACCGAATAACGAAGGCAAATTTGCGATCGCGTCTCGCTGTACAAAGCGATCGTGGGCAAGACGATAGCTGATCAGATCGGCAATGCTGATTAGTTTGAGATTGTGCAGCTTGGCGTATTCAATTAACTCAGGCAACCTTGCCATTGAACCATCATCATTTTGGATCTCGCAAATTACACCTGCGGGATATAGTCCTGCCATTTGTGATAAATCTACGGCGGCTTCAGTATGTCCAGCCCGTTTGAGTACGCCGCCTTCCTTTGCCCTAAGTGGAAAAATATGTCCAGGGCGACGCAGATCGTTGGGGCGTGTATTGGGATTAATTGCTGCCTGAATTGTGCGCGATCGATCCTCTGCCGAAATTCCTGTCGTTGTATCTTCTACCGCGTCAATACTGACGGTAAAAGCCGTTTGTTGGCTATCGGTATTGCGATCGACCATCAGGGGCAAATCTAAGCGATCGAGGCGATCGCCTGTCATGGCGAGACAGATCAAGCCCCGTGCCTTGACCGCCATAAAGTTCACCATTTCAGGTGTGGCAAACTGAGCTGCCCCAATCAGATCGCCTTCATTTTCTCGGTTTTCATCATCGACAACGACAATGAGACGACCTGATTTAAGGTCGTTAAGGGCATCGGGTATAGAATCAAATTGAAACTTTGTCAAGGCTTACTGTCAGGGATTCAAGCTATTTATATCCATCATATAACAATCTCTATAGTGCTTACCCCCAATCAAAACTTCAAAAAGAAAAGCATCGCTTCTCTTTTTGGGGATTGCATTTTAAAAAGAATGACGATCGTAAAATTTATGGCTAATTGGTATAGAGAGTACTTGACAAATCCTTAAGTTACTTCAGTCGATTATGTTTGTATAGCAATCCTTGAATTTAGTCCCAAAAAATCAAAATCTCCAAAATAATAGCGGCGCTTCATACCGCTTGAAACAGTTTTGTCCGTCAATAATTTCTTGACTGTCTACTAGTCGATGTTAAAGAATCACAGGAACGGGAACTTATACTGACAGTCAAGAGTACTAAATCTAAGAAATAATAGCTATGCGATCGCGATTCTGGCAAATCTACCTGATAGGGTTATAAACTACTTAAGATAACTGTTTAAGAACATTACGGCTTGGTCTTTAGAGTCTTGGTCAGCTTTACCAACAAAGCCATGATTTTGGTTAGGATAGATATTAACCTTGTGGGGAACGCTAGCCTCCTTCAACAGACTATCTAACTTATAAGCTTCTTTTACCGATACGATTGAATCGGCTTCACCGTGCAGAATTAGGGTTGGTGACATTCGTTGGCGTAGGTTCCAAGCCCAATCTGGCATCGCTCCAAAAAATTCGACAACAACAACAATTCGTCGATCTTGAGTTGCAAGGGTTAATACCTCAGATGCTCCTAAAGAAACTCCCACAACTCCAACTTTTGATGAATCTATATTGGGCTGATTTACTGCGTAATCAATGGCATTTTCTATTGTCTTACCCCAAACTGCAAAGTTTTTTACTATAGTCGGGAAGTTTGCTATTTCAGTTTGTGTGGACTCAAAATAATGGGGTAAAAAAACGATATAGCCATTTTGCGCTAGTTCTTCAGAAAGCCTTGAATAGATTTTTGTCCATTTCTCAAGTTTCAGACCATCAGCACCATGCGCTAGGATCAATGTTGGATATTTGCCCTGCTGCTTAGGTGCAAACTTCTCTATGGAGATATTCTGACCATTTGAGTTGTAGGTTTCATTGGAGTGATAAATCTCTAATGCTTGCTTTTGCTCGCTTGGTTGTTCCTGATGGCTGTTACAACTGGTGCAACCAACCACGACCATAAGTAATAGCGAGATAATAGCTTTTGACATTTTGATTTCTACGTTAGTGAACTAACAGTAATTGTGTAGCTTAAATTAATATAATGCGATCTCAAAAATAGAACCATGATCGCTTTGCGGGTGTAAATAAAGTGAATTTAGTAATTCTTTAGCAAGTAGACAGTCAAAGGCAATTTGGCGATTAACACAAAGTTATATGCAAGACTTATTGAAATAGTTTTGTCCGTCAATAATTGCTTGATGTCTACTAGACATAATCAGTCTTTAGGAAGATTTTGGTTTAACAATTTAGACCTAGGCAAAATAGATTAACCGTTTGATTTGTTTGATTTGTTTGATTAGCTGATGCGCCAAAGCCTATATTTATCCAAATTACTGTTTGATTTGTTTGATTTACTGAATTTGCAAGCCAAAATCTTGACCGAATTATGGCGTAGGAGAGAGATACATTCAATAATCTGTGAGGAACATTTGATTGAAATATACAGTCATTTTGTGAAATATGCATGAATGTATATTTAGGAGAAAAACTCAACATGACAAATCAAACTAAACGTTCTAGCACGGCATTAATTGTGGCAGCAAGCTTTATTGGTAGCTCTTCGCTTCCCTTCATTAGCACTGCCTCTGTATTTGCTCAAACTACATTTAATGATGTTCCGACAAACTATTGGGCGCAACCCTTTATTCAAGAGTTGGCATCAAGAGATATTCTCAAAGGCTTTCCTGATGGGGGATTTCGTCCAAACGATCCAGTAACCAGAGCACAATTTGCGGCTATTCTCAGCAAGGCTACTAACAAAGCTCCCATACGTGGTGGCGTTACCTTTGTTGATGTTTCTTCAAATTACTGGGCTGCTTCCGCAATTCAAAAGTCCTATACAACAGGATTCTTGTCTGGATATCCAGGCAATGTTTTTGAACCTGGTCAAAATATTCCACGCGTACAAATCTTAGTTTCCCTAGCTAATGGATTAAATTATTCAGCCAGTCAAGCCCCTGAAACAACTTTACAAACCTATGCCGATGCTTCTGGAATTCCTAACTATGCGAGAAATAGTGTAGCTGCGGCAACTGAGAATCGCTTGGTTGTGAATTACCCGAATGTACAGTTTTTAAATCCTAACCAAACTGCAACTAGAGCTGAAGTTGCTGCATTTATCTATCAAGCTTTAGTACGATCGGGTCAGGTAAATGCGATCGCCTCACCTTATATTGTTGGTCAAGTTACAAATACTCCACCTGTTCAAAATCAAACAAGAATTCCTGCTGGCAATACAATATCCGTTCAGTATTCTAAGGATAAGATTTTGCTGGGTCCCGATGACAAAGTTCCTTTGACTCTATCGGTATCGCAAAACATTGCTAATCCCCAAGGCGCGATCCTAATTCCTGTTGGAACTCAAGTAGTTGGTGAATTGAGAACCGTATCAGGCGGAGCTCAATTCTTTGCAAGCACACTTGTATTTGCTGATGGTCGCAGAGTCCCGATCAATGCAACTTCTCAGGTTGTAACTACAACTGAGAAAGTTGATAAAGGTATAAGTGTTGGCAATATCCTCAAAGGGGCTGCGATCGGAGGTGCGGCAGCGGCGGCGATCTCGGCAGTTACAGGAGATCATGTTCTTGCTACAGAGAAACTCCTTGGTGGGGCTGGGGCTGGAGCATTGCTGGGACTGTTCTTAGGACGTGACAGCGTAACGCTCTCATCTGTCAACCCTAATACCGATCTAACAGAGACTTTAAACTCTGATTTACTACTGTAAACTTTGGTTTCATAATCAATTAAATTCAAAAAGCCTTGCTTCGCAGGGCTTTTTGAATTATGTCTATATTGTACGCATCTATAAATCACAATAAATCTATGAGCGATCGCACTGAAACATTACGTCGATTGATGAAGTTAGCAGAGATATCTAGCTTTCAAGTGCTAAGCGATCGCACAGGTGCATCACGTCGGGCGATCGACACACTTCGCAAAGGTAATGCATCAAATTTAAAATATGCTGATTTAGTCAAGATAGCGGAAGTCTTACAAATTGAATTAGATGAATTAATTGCTAAATTTATTCCAGATACTGTTAATAAACGAGAATCTCAAAGTTCAGAAATTGCAGCTTTGCGTGAAGAATATCTACGCTTGCAGCAAAAGTTAGAAAACCAAAGGCAAGAATTGCGATCGCAGTTTGAAAGGGAAACAATTCAGCAATTAGAATCACTGCTTTTGCAATTACCATCGGCGGCTCATGCGGCTCAGCAAAATCCCAATATGTTAGCCAAGAATGTTCTGCCCTTGTTGCGTCCTCTTGACGCTTTGTTGCAAAAATGGGGGATTAGTGCGATCGGTTCCGTTGGTGGAGAAATTAATTACGATTCGCAAAAGCATCAGTTAATGGAAGGAAGCGATCGGATAGAAGAAGGAGATCCTGCGATCGTGCGTTATGTTGGCTATATGCAAGGCGAAAAACTGTTGTATAGAGCTAGAGTTGCTAAAGTATAGCAATAACTCCAAAAGATGAGTGGCGGCGCTGTGCGCCGCCACTCATCTTTTGGAGTGCAAAACTTACATTACTATGATTCCAAATACACCAAACCAGTAAACGAACGATGCCGATCTCTATTGCCTTCATCGCGCATGACACCCAAAAAGCTGACATGGTTGCACTGGTACAAAAGTACCAAGTGACTTTGTCTCGTTATCATTCCATTGCGACTGCTAATACGGGAAAGCAGATTCAAGCTGCAACTGGATTGCCTATCGAGCTAATGCGATCGCAGCGAGATGGTGGAGATATTGAAATTGCTGCTCGTGTAATTGCGGGAGAAATTGCCTGTGTTATTTGGCTCTTTGAACCAGATCATACTCAATTGCTTAGTTCTAATCTATTGACTTTGTTGCGAGTATGCAAAATCTATAAC
>CAIJEA010000417.1 GCA_903819605.1 uncultured cyanobacterium
GGCGCTCATGGTTTTCTCAAAGCTAAGCAACATCGCCCAGATTTGATTGTGACGGACTTGATGATGCCTCAAGTTTCTGGTTTAGATTTAATCGCCTTGATTCGCAAAGAAGATCACTTGTCAGGCACTCCGATCATTTTGCTCACCGCCAAAGCTAATGAAGAGACGCGCATTGAGGGGACAGAAATGGGAGCAGATGGCTATTTAGCCAAGCCCTTTAATGATCGCGAATTATTGGCAGAAGTCCGCAATTTATTAGCACTCAAGAGCAATGAACGCCGAATCGCTCAACTAAATCTCTATTTAACTGAATCAGTTCTGAAGCGGTTTCTACCTCCAGGGTTGGTTTCTAAAGCTGCTACAGGTGAGCTTAGCCTTGATTTGCGTCCTGAGCCAAGGATGATTACAGTACTATTTACGGATATTGTTGGCTTTACTTCTCTATCAAATACCTTGCGATCGCTTCGTGTAGCGGAGCTACTCAATCAATATCTTGGAGCAATGACGGAAGCAATTTTTGAGAATGGAGGTACGATCGATAAATTTATGGGTGATGGCATCATGGCTCTATTTGGCGCACCTGAGGATTGTAGTCCCAACTTGCAAGTACATCGAGCTGTTCAGGCGGCAAGACATATGCAGCGATCGCTTGCCAAGCTCAATGAGCAATGGCAAGCCCAAGGTATTCCTGCGGTGAGGTTTCGCTGTGGTATCCATCAAGGTACGGCTGTTGTCGGTATGTTTGGCAGTGCTGCGCGATCGGACTATACTGCGATCGGTCCTACGGTGAATATTGCTGCGCGTATTCAAGCGGCAGCAGAGCCTGACTCCATTCTTGTTTCTGCGGCGGTAGCAGATTATCTCAATGAAGAGGAGCTTCGCAAACGCGATCCGCTTAAACTCAAAGGTGTTGATGAAACTGTTCTGACATTTTTTGTTGATAACTATAAAGAAGTCTTGCAATCTTGATAGTTAGAATAGTCAGCCCAACTAACTATCAAGATTGTAATCTTAGGAGATAAAACCCGAATAGAGGCGGTGCGAAGCGCCGCCTCTATTCGGGTTTATTAGAAGGAGAGCTAGAGATTTCCCCTCTCCTTACAAAGGAGAGGGGCTAGGGGTGAGTTTTTTTACAGAAGCGCAAAGCGTTGTAATTGACGATCGAAGAACTGTTGCTGAAATGCTAACTCATTCGCGGCTCGGATAAAATGGTTCATCGATGAATTAATTGCAGAATGTTTAGTGGATGACTTAGAGTTTATCCGAATTATTTGTTCTTCTTGATCCAGATCATCAGAGATCGCTACTACCTCATAACCATATTGTTGAAGTTCATCAAATCCAATCTGCAATACTGCTTGGTCATCAATTCCTAGCTTTGCAACGAGATGCGATCGCTTAATTTTCATCCCAGTCCGACTAAGATATTTGGCAATTCCCACCAGAGTTTGCCAAGCGATCGCGCCATTAATTTGTTCAGGGTTTGGATAAACTAGAGCCAGTGCTTGCTGAGACTTTTGAGCAAGTTCGAGCATCGCGTTCAAATCCTGCCAACTTTGCGGACAGCGATCGCAGACGGTTGCCGATAAATCACGATCGAGTTCGATGGTGTTGCGCCCACGCAGATCGATGATCTCAATATTTGCTCCAGTAGTTTTGGTGGAATGTGAAGCAAGTGAA
>CAIJEA010000418.1 GCA_903819605.1 uncultured cyanobacterium
AGCGACGACCAAGCAGAGAATTAGCTAAGTCGATTTCGCCTTGGGCTAGTGCTGTACGAATATTAGAGCTACTGATCCGAACGGGTGGTTGATCTACATCGCCGAGAGGCATAGTCTGTTCGGCAATTATCCTTAGGCGATCGCCCCAAACATTTTGCAAATCGGTAACATTGCCTTGACGTTGCTTCCCGAAATGAAAATCAAAGCCGACGCTGATTAGTTCAACTTGCAAAGAGTCAATCAAAATCTTCTGAATAAATTCGGCGGCTGTGAGTTTGGCTAGATTAGCGTCAAAGGGCAATAGCACTAATTGCTCAACACCAAGGGATTCAAGTAGAGCCACTTTTTCGTCAAAGGGAGCAAGTAGCGATCGCTGTCTTTTGCTAAAAAATTCTTGTGGATGTGGCGAAAAGGAGACAACAGTACTAGTTAAATTTCTAGGATAGTCACGTAATGCGGTTGGCAGGATTGGCTCAATCACATGGCGATGTCCTACATGTACGCCATCAAAATTACCGAGGGCGATCGCAGTAGGACGAGAAATTTGGGTTGGGTCAAATATTACTCTCACGCTTAATATTTTGACACAATTCATGTATGTCAACCCAGAATTATGGCGATCGATAAAACTTAGCAGAATAGAAGGCATCGCTTAGCCCATTCTCAGCTCTTTACTTTTTAGCGTCATCGTGATTACTAGAGATGATTGAGCGCATTAAGCACTCCGTCTCATTTCTGAGGAGTGACGAATTGTCATGAGATTCTGGTATGTTTGAGGTTAGCCGTTAGCTGACTATCCATGACCGTTAGAGAAACTTTTCGTCGCACAAAAATTGTTGCGACTATTGGCCCTGCGACCAGTAGCCCTGATATGATTCGCCAGCTTATTGAAGCAGGTGCAAGTACTTTTCGTCTTAACTTCTCCCATGGCACTCATGCCGATCACCATCGCAGTATATGTAATATTCGCCAAGTATCGAGTGAACTAAATCAACCCGTCGGCATTTTGCAGGATTTACAAGGACCCAAAATTCGCCTCGGTGTATTTAAAGATGGACCAATAAACTTAAATAAAGGTGACAAATTTACACTCACTAGTCGCAAGGTTGACGGTACGGCAGCAATTAGTTGCATTACCTATGACACCCTCGCTGAAGAAGTGCCAATCGGTGCGGTGATCATGCTTGATGACGGCAAAGTGGAAATGGTAGTTGAAGATGTCAATGTTGAATTAGGCGATCTTTACTGTCGAGTTGTCATTGGTGGCACACTTTCCAATAATAAAGGTGTAAATTTTCCAAATGTCCATTTATTAGTCAGTGCAATGACTGATAAAGACCGAGAAGATTTAAGATTTGGACTGTCTGAAGGTGTGGATTGGGTAGCGCTCAGCTTTGTCTGCACCCCCGAAGATGTGTTGGAAGTTAAAGATTTGATCGCTGCTTCAGGTCGTAATGCCTGTGTCGTCGCCAAAATTGAAAAACACGAAGCGATCGCTAATATGGAAGCGATTCTCTCAGTATGTGATGGTGTAATGGTTGCCCGAGGCGATCTCGGTGTAGAAATTCCTGCTGAAGATGTGCCGATCGCTCAAAAGCAATTAATTAAAACTGCCAATCGCCTTGGCATTCCTGTAATTACTGCCACGCAAATGCTCGATAGCATGGTGAGTAACCC
>CAIJEA010000419.1 GCA_903819605.1 uncultured cyanobacterium
CCTAAATCCAATTACATGATAGTTTACCGCAAGAGGTAATTATAGACGGCACTATGGCACTGCTCGTAATAACCATCTGCTGCTGCCTCTGCCAACATTATGTGGTTTAACGTTAAATCCAGAGTTATGCAGCAAAGCTGCGTAACTCTGGATTTACAGCGCTTTGCGCTCAAACCCGAACCAAGAAATTTGTTAAAAGCGTTGCATCGCAACGCTTTTAACAAATTTCTTGTGGTTCTTTTGATCGAGAACTGCATTAAGGCGATCGCCTTAATGCTTAAAATTAAATAAATTTAATTCAAAGATACCAATGGCTAAGCTAGAGCGTTTAATTATGATGGCGGAAGATGAGTTGGTGCAATACAGCACAACTGCCCGCAAAATCGAAAAACTACGCCAAAAAGTTGGCTTGTCACTGACGAATATTGAACAAAAACAAGTAAAAGCAGAGCTAATCGCCGCAATGTCCACTGACGATATTAGCCAAATAGTTGAAAAAAATCGCCAGTCGGTGTCTCTACCATTTTGGGGAATTGCTGGACTGGGCTTATTGCTAGGCATATCTATGGAACAACCAGTAGATTTTATTGCTACCGTTGTTGGCACTGTAGCGGCGATCGCTATTCAAAAATGGGGCTGGAAACTCCAAGCCAAGCGCCTAGTCTTACAAACCTTAGAAGATATCGAAGAACGCACTAAAATTTAGCTAAGGATTTCACCTTGCTTTCTGGGAGCAATAAAAGTTTTTTTTAGGATAAATAGAGGTGGCGCGAAGCGCTGCCTCTATTTATTTGGGTTTTGATTTGACCTAGCTATCTCTTTCATTGCTATATTTAAAGACTGTGTTCATAACACGGTCTTCAAATATATTGATTGTCAATGTTGCAAGTCGCTCTCATCTATCCCGAAATTCCGCCCAATACTGGCAATATTGCACGTACCTGTGCCGCTACAAATACACATTTGCATTTGGTTGAGCCTCTAGGCTTTGAAATTAACGATCGCCAACTTAAACGAGCAGGTATAGATTACTGGGAATACGTCAACGTCACTGTGCATCCAAATATCGAATCTTTGCGGTCAGCCTCCAAAGGGGGACGCTGGGTTTGCTTCAGCACACGCGGTGCAAAAAACTTTCGAGAGTTTCAATTTCAAGATGGCGATTGGCTCCTATTTGGCAGCGAATCAAGCGGGTTACCAGAGGAAGTAATCCTTAATAATCCTAATGTTTACATTCCTATGGAACACCCCAAAGTCCGTAGCCTCAATCTTTCCGTCAGTGCCGCGCTCGGCTTATTTGAAGCTAGACGACAACTAGGACTTTAGATGGTTATGAAAATAATCGTATTAGCCAATCTGTAAACATGACTGCTAAGTCGGTATGCGGTTTTAGTGCCTGTTTAGTAATAGCAAGACCTAAAGGATTGTCTGGCTCATCATGCCAAGCAAGATATGTATGAATTTCTGCTTTGCTGCGATGGACTTCTCTAAATGTTGTGAGTTTTCTTTCTTGAGCTTGTGTCACACATTCTCTTGCAAATGCTAATGAGTTTGGCTCAGCAAGTTCTGCACAAAAATCCTCTAGCATTCCAGAAACCTGATTATTAGGCATAAGCCAAAATCCTAACTTAGGTTCTTCAGAGTTAGATGTAATTATTGTGCCGTTGGAATTAGGTATTAGTGGTAATTCATAGCTGTAGTGTTTCAACTTGCCATTGATCTCCTGCCATCGTTTTGCCAAGGACTTATCTGCATCGACAATTATTCCGATAATTTGTGGTGGGTTTGGGCGGTTAATTAGAGCATTCAAACGTTTGATGACTCCTTCAAATCCATTACATTCATATATCCCAAAAGTTTCTGGGACATTGTGGGCTTTGCACAAAGCCATAACCACATGGCAGTCTGTATCGCCTTCAACTAACAAGACTTTACCTGTATCTTGCTTACATAAAGAGATTTTTCTGGATTCTTCTCCTGCTGCACTCATCGTACCTCAACATCCATTTCTAAAGAGTCTGCAAGAGTTTCTAATGTATATTCAGTGGCTTTTATTTTGCCATGTTTCTCATCTAGTCTAAAGAAAGCACCCTTTTCTGGATATTTATTCCATGTCTGCTCAAAAGCTTGCACACAATCACGACTATGAGTTGTTGCAAAAATCTGCACATTGAGTCTTTCAGCTAGTTGAAAAATAATATCCCAGACTTTAGGTTGTACAGTCCAATGCAACCCATTTTCAAATTCATCAATTAACAAAATGCCATTTTTAGCATTTACAAGTGCAACTGCTATATGAAATATCCGAGTCATACCATCCCCCATACTTTTAAGAGGTAAAGGCTCATCAGTTCCTTGCATTTGGACTAAAGGGATACGCTCATCACGCTCTGCATCAATAAATCCAATTCCTAAAACTCGGCTATCAATTAGTGTAAGTGCAGAAATTACCTCCTTAGCTAAGTCAGTTAAGCTGGTTAAATCCCAGAGAGAAGATAATTGTCGATTAGGCGTATTACCTGTTGCGACAATCTGACATACAAATTTAGGATTTAATCTATCATGCCCATCATAAAGACCTCTTTGGCTATTACGTTGGATATCTCTTATATCAATCTCTAAGCTAAACAGTCTTCTAATTTTTTTCTTTTCTTCAGCTATTAGAAAAATTTGAACATTAGATAAGTCTTCATCTGGCTGAAAGTCAGAAATATGAATTTTTCTTGTTGTTCCATTAGGATCAGTTTGATCTTGATATACAGCTACACCTAAATTTATTGCTGATTCAGGAGATATCTCGCCCAAAGAAATCCCTTTTTCATCAAATTCTGGCAGTTTATGTCCGAAGAATAAATGACGTAAAGGATTCGCCAAAAAGCTTTGGGGTTGTTTATATAAATCATTTGACCAAGTTTCTTGCCTAGCTTCTACATGCTCTAGAAGAACTCTAATAGCAGCATGACTAGCATAAATCTGTATTGCCTCTAGAAATGTACTTTTTCCAGAATTATTTTTGCCAACAATTAAGTTGACTCGTCCTAGTTTTTTTACTTCTAGTTTTTCAAAAAGCCTGAAGTTACTTATTTGAAAGGACTTTAGCATAGGTAAATCTCCAAGAGCCTTTCTGTCAGGTTAACAGATAACATACAAAAGATTTAGTCTAATTATTTAGTAACCAGTGAGTCATAAGTTGCTTTAAATCCTGCTTTTTGTAGGGCTTTAACGGCGGTTTCTTCATCTTGTACCCAGAACTGATTGCCTAAGCGAACTAATTTGGGCATATATTCGATCGCCGCAATGACAGGGATTTTGTTAGAAGATTCGGGTTCATTTCTGCCATAGCTAGAATTGCCTTGGTGAGAATTACCATAGCTAGGGTTAGGATTTAAGGCAGTTTTGAGTTGTTGTAATACTTGGCGATCGCTTGCCTGTTCGCGAGTCAGTTCGACTCGCACCATTCGTACTGACTCAATCGGCTGCATATCATCAATGATTAATTGGGTTTGCTCATCGCGGCGATCGATTTTCCCCCACACCATAAGGCGTTTGTCCTTTTCCAAAAGATGCTTGACCTTATCAAAGGTTTTTGGGAAAACTACAGCTTCGGTACTGCCAGTAAGATCTTCGAGTTGTAAAATTGCCATCTGATCGCCTTTTTTGGTAGTTACGGCTTTGATATCTAAAATCAAGGCGATCGCGGTAACGATTTTAGTTTCCGAAGATTCGGGAATATCGCAGAGATTGATCGGAGCCATTACCTTTGCCGAACGGCTGACCACACTAAGGGGATGATCGGAAATATAAAAACCTAAGAGTTCTTTTTCCATTCGTAACTTTTCTTGTGATGAATAGTCTTGAACGCGGGTAGTCGTGGGTGCAGTATCAAAGGTCTTCGTATTGCTACTTTCGCCAAAGAAATCAAAGATATTGCCCTGACCTGATGCTTGCTCTTTAGCCCGACGCGAGGCCCATTCCATTGTGATATCGAGATCGTTCATCAACTGATGACGATTTGGCTCTAGTAAATCGAGTGCTCCTGTTTGGATTAATGCTTCTAAGGCTTTTTTATTTAGCGATCGAGAATCAAGGCGACTACATAAATCTGCTAAAGATGTAAAAACACCATCTTTTCGAGCCTCTAGAATTGCGGCGATCGGACCTGCACCAAGATTTTTAATTGCCGCTAAGCCAAATAAAATTTGTAGACCACGGGGTGTAAAGTCTTCGCCAGAACTATTTACATCGGGTGGTAAAACTTGGATATTCATACTGCGACAGTTGGCAATATATCGCTGTACCTTATCTTGGTCTCCGCTAACCGAAGACAACAAAGCCGCCATATACTCGACAGGATAGTTGGCTTTAAGATATGCGGTTTGGTAGGTTACATATCCATAGGCGACACTATGGGATTTATTAAAGCAATTTGAGGCAATATAGCCTTGATCTAGTAAAAAATTATGATCCTTTTCTAAGCCAATATCGAAAACACATTGTACGCCCAGCGACTTACGACTAAGAATTTTCATTTTTATTTCCTAAAATAGCAATTCGGCGATCACTAACGATGACTATTAAAAACAATAAAATAGAGGCGGAACTTCACTCCGCCTCTATTTTATTGTTTTTA
>CAIJEA010000420.1 GCA_903819605.1 uncultured cyanobacterium
GGGGTAATTCATGAATTACCCCTACCTATTTTTTTAAACACAATTTTTATAGGCACTGTTCAATTACAGCAATAACCGATCGCGATAGGCTATCAAAGTCATATCCTCCTTCTAAGCCAAATAAAATCTTAGGAGTTACTTCTAAGCAAAGTTTCGTAAAAGTACCAAAATCTTCTGGTTTTAGCAAAATACTGGCAAGGGGATCGTCAGCATTAGCATCAAATCCTGCACTGATGATTAGTAAGTCGGGATCGAAATTTTTCAGAAATGGAATAATCTGATTTTCAAACACAGGTAAATACTCGGCGATCGCCGAATTTGCTCGCATTGGTATATTCAAAATATTGTTATATGCACCCGTCTCATCCTTGCGACCTGTCATCGGATAAAACGGTGCTTGATGCGTAGAGATATAAGCAATATCAGGGCGATCCCAAACGGCTTCTTGAGTTCCATTACCGTGATGTACATCCCAGTCAAGGATCGCAACACGTTGCAGATGTAAGCGATCGCAAGCAGACAAAGCCGCGATCGCGGCATTGCCAAAAATGCAGAAGCCCATTCCTGAGTGGGCGCGGGCATGATGTCCTGGGGGACGTGATAGCACAAAGGCAGGGCGACCAGTTTCTAAAACAATATCGACTCCATCTAGCCAAGCACTTACTGCTAACAAGGCAACATCATAGGTCTGAGGCGAGGCGATCGTATCACCATCAATATAGCCACCACCTCTTTCGCTCAGCTTTTGCAAAGCTTCAATATATTCCGTATTATGAAAGCGTTTTATCTCTTGTAAGATATCTAAACCTGATTTATTTTGTGTAGAGATCGCCGTTGGCTCCTGCCAAACTAGCTGCGATGCGATCGCCGATTTTTTTAAAGCATCAACTATGGCAGTTAGACGACCAGATTTTTCGGGATGATAAATACCAGTATTATGTTCCAGAAAACTTTCGGAATAGATAATCGGAAATTTATGGGTAGATTGAGAGGCGATCGAAAGGTTAGATGTAAACATACGTACTTTGGCTTATCTCCAAATCTAATTAATAGTTGTTGTCTCTATAGAGACTAAGGTTATACTTTTAAAATTACAGATTTGTTTGAAATCTTGCATAATTCCACAGCAATTTTACTTGGGTTTTTCCTGTGGTCGATCCCTCGCAACCAAAACAGCAATTAGATACGGAAATTTTAGCCGTACCGAAGGAGCTTGCATTACCTATCCAAGAGATAATTAATCTCTACCAACATCACCTCAATAAAAAAGATGTAATTGAGGCGCTGAGAAATCTGATTTCCATAACCAAAGAAGGTCTAGATTACTCACGGTTAAAAGATAAGGCTTTAACTAGTTATCCAAGTAATTCAGAAGTAGAAAACGAATCAGACTTTCTTAAAAGTTGGGATGATATATTTAACGTCCAAGTATACATTGATACTGATATTTATGGGGAGTTAGATCCTCGTCCGCCTGCACTAGTAGAAGTTGACAGTAGCAGCAATAGTATCGATGGTGAAACTGTAATCCAACATACTGAGGCAACTGAAGCCTATGTTCAAACGTGGAAAGAACTTGCTCAAAGTATGTCTTCTTTCCCTGATGATCTCTTTACACGCCTTTGGACAACTATAGAAATCGCCAAAATTTTGGAATGTTCTCCAAGTAGCTTACGTCGAGCAAGGCGAAAAGGTCAGTTACCGATCAGGAGCAAAAATATGATTCTTGATTGTATTTCCCATGATGGGAGGCGCAGTTTATGGTTTGTGCGTCCCGCGTGAATCAAAAGGATCAACAAATACTAGGTGTTGCCGTATGTTACCTATATTTGATTCTTTTTGCGATCGCTATAACATCAGGTTAGAATGATCGGTAAGTTTGATTAATACGAAATTTTGCTATACATGTGATACCTATAGATGTCTTCTCAAGACCTACATAACCCCTTTCCATTGATTAAAGTATCTCCATATTGGATGTTGCTCATTCCTCTTTTTGTGCAAGTTATTGGGATAGTGGGACTTGTAGTTTACTTTTCTTATTGTAGTAGCGAGTTAGCATCTGAGATTCAGGCAAACATTAATTTTATCGTTCTATTCTATGGGTTGATATTAATTGTTTCAGCAGGAATCGGCTTCTTGAGCGTTCGATGGATTGCTCGCCGAGAAATTGAACTCACGCTGAAGGAGAATGAGTCAAGATTGCAGACTTTTCTTAATAATGTGCCAGCTATTATCTATATCAAAGATCTAGAAGGCAGATATATCTCTATTAATAGAGAATTTGAGCGGGTCTTGGGTATCACGCAAGAAAAAATGTTAGGTAAAACTGATTACGATCTTCTCCCCTTCGACGTTGCAGAATATCTTCGGGCAAACGATCATCGAGCAATCTCACAAAAATCGACTATCCATATTGAAGAGAGTGTAGAGTTTGCTGATGGAATCCA
>CAIJEA010000421.1 GCA_903819605.1 uncultured cyanobacterium
ACACGCTACGAGGTTGGTTATTTATTTCAAATTTCTTGAGTGCGATCTCGGATCGAGTTGGGCGGGTTGAAAAAAATCGTAATTACTTGGCTGATGATGGGGCGAAGCGATCGCTTAAAATAGTTACATGAAGAGTATCCAACAACTTTATGACCGCAGCACCAACCTTAGCAAAACGATATATCGAGCAACGCGATCGAGGATACTGGATCGAAGGAACCCGTATTTCTCTTGATTCAGTTGTTTATGCCTTTTTGAATGGTAAGTCACCTGAAAGCATTGCCCAAGACTTTCCGTTACTCTCACTAGAACAGGTTTATGGAGCTATTACCTTTTATCTTGGCAGCCGAGAGTTAATTGACGCATATCTCAAGGAAGGAGAAGAAGAATTTGAAAAATTGCAAAACTCCTGTAGACAAAAGAATCCACTTCTATATCAGAAGTTAAAAACTGCTCAAGCCCAGAAGCTAATCAAATCATGACAGCAGTTCACTTTCAAGCAGATGCTGACCTTAATCAAGCGATTGTCACTGGTGCGTTACGCAGACAACCCAATCTGAGTTTTCAATCAGCTTATACAGCAAGGCTGGAAGGCAAGAAAGACCCAGAAGTATTAGCAATATCAGCACATGATGGGAGAGTACTTGTAACCCATGATCGTAAAACAATGCCTTCTGAATTCGGCGAATTTATCCTGACAAAAAACAGTTCAGGAGTTTTGATTCTTTCCCAGAAATTGCCAGTTAGTGACGCAATTGATGCGCTTATTATCATATGGGAAGCCTCTACTGCTGAAGAATGGATTAATCAAATAATGTCTATCCCATTCTGAGGATCTAGAAGATTTAGGATGAGCGCGATCGCCAATTTTGTAGTGCGATCGCCGCTTTGCTGGGTTAAGTTCATGCGTTGACAATTGCTATAGGATTAAGTAGTATGACAATACAATCCTACTAAACTATCGCAGGCAAATTAAGCAATGAGTAAAAAAGTCAGCATCACCTTAGATGATGAAATCCTCAACTTTGTAGATCGCTTAGCAAGTAATCGCAGCAGTTTTATCAACGACATTCTCTGGAAAGAGAAGCAGAGGATTTTTATGAAAGAACTGGAAAATGCTTATAAAGAACAAGCAAACGATCCAATCTTTCAAGAAGAGATTTCTGTTTGGGATATTACAGTGGAAGATGGTTTAAATGCCTAATGGAACCTTAACCTATAAGCGAGGAGAAATATGGTGGGTCGATCTGAACCCAACTATCGGCAGTGAGACTGGCAAAGAACGTCCTTGCTTAATTTTGCAAAATGACATTGGCAATCAAAATGGATTAACCACCATAGTCGCGCCATTACTGCCTAATAAAAAAACTTATCCATTCGTTGTAAATGTTGTACCGACCTCGAAGAATGGACTAAGTGGCGATCGCCATATTAATTTGAGTCAAATGAGGGCTGTAGATGCTCGAAGAATCAAAAATAAACAGGGTGTTTTAGAAGATATCTATTGGAAAGAAATTGCGAAGGCTGTATCTATTGAGCTTGGCTTCAATGACTTCTCTTCTTAACTACTAGACGTACAAGCGATCGCTTAAAATAGTTAGGGCTTGCTGAAACAGCAAGAAAAGCATACAAGCAATGGTTTTCAAGGAGATCGAAAACTGATACGATGCAAGAAAAAGCAGGAAAAGTAAGTAAAACCCTTGCACAAATAAAATTTCATGTACCGACAATCTCCCAGAGGAC
>CAIJEA010000422.1 GCA_903819605.1 uncultured cyanobacterium
ACAACGCTCCTCTGGGTTTTATGTCTTGATTTATGTGGCTATGGCTATAGCAATACAGACTTTGCGTAGGATATAAAAACCAAAATAAAAAACGCAGCACGAAGTGCTGCGTTTTTTATTTTGGTTTTTGATGTGCCTTAATGTATGTGGCTGTAGCTATATCATCGGGTCATTATGCTAAGACAAAAAGTCAGTTTTTATCTTGACGATCTTGCCACACCAATTGGTAAGTCGATTAATATCGCGATCGCCTTTCTCGTTCTTGCCTCCGCCGCCAGTTTTGTCGCGCAAACCTATGAACTATCTGATGTTATTCGCCAAAGACTAAATTTATTAGATGATGTCATTCTTGGGATGTTTGTCTTAGAGTACTTTTTGCGGTTGTGGTGTGCTGAAGAAAAGCTGAAATATCTATTTAGCCTCTACGCAATTATCGATCTTTTGGCAATTTTGCCCTTCTTACTGGGGGCAATTAACATACCATTTATCCGATTACTTCGATGGTTTCGGATTTTGCGGCTTATTCGTTTAGTTGAGTCGCGATCGCTGTTTGCCAATAAGACCGAAGATATCGCGATTTTATTTAGGATTCTATTTACTTTATTTGCGATCGTGTTCGTCTTTTCAGGCTTGGTTTACCAAATCGAACACTCCAGCAATCCTAAATTCCACAACTTTCTTGATGCTTTCTATTTTTCCATTTTTACGATGACGACAGTAGGCTATTGCGATGTCGTGCCCATATCTGATGCTGGAAAATTGACGACAGTGTTAATGGTTCTTACGGGTATTGCTCTCATTCCTGTCCAGTTAGGTGAGTTGTTCAAGGGATTGGTTAAATCTGCAAATCAAAGCGATCGCCCAAATGACAAGATAAGGGATGTTGTCTGTTCTAGCTGCGGATGGTCATTGCATGATGCCGATGCTCAGTTTTGTAAGGTGTGCGGGACTAAGATTTAGTTTGCTATGATGGAATATTAAAGAATAGCTATAAGCTCAATCCCAAGTTCCACGATCAATCCTGCCAACAGTATTGCTAGATAAGTACTATGCGTAAGACCAAACTTCATTTTTTAGTTTCTACAATACTCACCTTTTCGATGGTTCAGGCAGTCGATCTGGGCTTTAGCGATCGCAATCTAAATACTTTCCTTCAGCCAGATCGGGAAGCCTACGCCAAAAGTAGTGCTGGTCGCAGTGGCGGTGGCTCATTCACTAAATCTGCACCTTCTAGTTCTAGTAGTTCTAGCTCCTCTAAATCCTCATCATCTTCAAGTTCCACAAGTACTTCTAAACCATCTTCTTCAACATCAAGTCCATCCTCTAATCGCGACTCTTTTAACTCTAGTCAGCAGCCATCATCCAATGGGAATACCATCATTGCCCCTGTCCCGATCATTATCAACAATGATTCGCCTCGTTCTAATTACCAACCATATAATTCTTATCAATCAACAACTAACTATTCAAGTTCGAGAGGCTTACCTTGGTTTGTTTGGCTAGTTATTTTAGTAGTTATCTTTTTAATCGTTTACTTGATTATTCGTGCAGTCTTTTTCCGCTCAAAGAAAGTAACTTCTGGCGATTTGGGAAATGATACATTTACGGTTAGCAAACTCCAAGTTGCACTGTTGGCGCAAGCTCGTGAAGTCCAATCGAGATTAACTGAGTTGAGTCTTGAGGTCGATACGGATAC
>CAIJEA010000423.1 GCA_903819605.1 uncultured cyanobacterium
ACTTTGTTTAACAATTTCTAGGGCGGTAGGTGCATCAAGCTTGGGTAAGTTGTAGTCGGAAATTACGGCATCCCAAGATTTGGTAGTTAAAGCTGTACGGAGTTGTTCAGCAGTTTCCACCCTCTCCCAAATAACATTAAACCCACTGCGACGAAGTTCTCGGAGCAACATGAGAGCATCGTCTTCAGAGTCTTCAATAAGTAAGATGTTTAGGTTTTCAGTCATGAGTTTTAAACCTTCGGGGAGTTGTTCATTGATGACTGCCCAGTTCCCCCAACTGTAAAGTAAATTGTCGCACCTTTTTCGACAATACCTTCAGCCCACACAAGACCTCCATGCCGATGGATCGCACGTTGCACTGTGGCTAGACCAATACCAGTGCCCTGAAATTCATTAGTGTTGTGTAGCCGTTGGAAAACCCGAAAGAGCATCTTGGCATAATTCATATCAAACCCTGCTCCATCATCGCGCACAAAATAGGTGATTTGCTCTTCTTGTTGCATTACGCCAAATTCAATACGTGCAGTAGCATGATGGCTAGTAAATTTCCAAGCATTCTGAATTAAGTTGCTGATGACAACCCGCATTAGAGTCGCATCACCTAATACAACTACGTCTGGACTGATGACTACCTCAACTTGACGTTCTGGTTCTAATATTTGCAATTCCGCCAGTTGTTCTTGGACTAATGCACTGAGATTGACATTGCTATATTGCATCTCCGATCGCGATATACGGGAGAGCCTTAACAGGTCATCAATCAACATGCCCATACGATTGACGTTACGACGAATGCGATCGAAGTAGTCTTTGCCTTCTTCTCCAAATTGTTCGCCATAGTCCTCTAGCAATGCATTGCTAAAGCCATCGATCGCTCGTAACGGTGCGCGCAAATCATGGGAAACAGAATAGGCAAAGGCTTCTAATTCTCGATTAGAGGCTTCTAACTGAGCGGTAGTTTGCTGGATTGTGATTTCTGATTGTTTGCGATCGCTGATATCCTGTGCCGTCCCAATAGTCTGCTTTACATGACCTTGTTCGTCACGACTAAACACAGAATCACGACTGGAGAGCCATCGCCATTCGCCATTGGCATGGCGCATCCGATATTCAATCTCAAAAATGTCACCATCCTCGGCAGCAGCAATTTGCTGGTAGTAGTTAGGCATATTGGCAAGGTCATCGGGATGCATCAGGTTTGCAAAAAATGACGATCCCATTGCTTGGACTTCTTCAGGACTATAGCCTAATGTAGCTGTAATCTCACGATTGCAATAGTTGTTACGATTTTCTTGGAGATCGTAGAGATAGAGAATATTGGGAGACGACTCGGCAATTTTTTGAATGAACTTTTGGTTTTCTACAAGCTTTTGTTCTGCTTGTTTGCGATCGCTGATATCAATACAAGAGCCGATATATCCCAAAAATTCACCATCAGCATCAAATCGCGGATTCCCAGTAGTCAGCAGCCAGCGATATTGACCATCAAACCTTCTCAGTCGATATTCCATCGAGAAACTTTGTTGAGTATCAAAGATAGCCTCGTAACTATCTATATAAAACTGGCGATCTTCAGGATGAAGTAACACTTCCCAACCACAGCCAAGCTCTTCTTCGATTGTCCTTCCTGTAAACTCTAGCCAAGGTCGATTAAAGTAAAAACAGAGTTTATCTAAACCCGCCATCCAGATTAAGACAGGAGCATGATCCGCTAGATAACGAAATCTTGCTTCACTTTCTTTGATTGATTTTTCGGCTTGTTTGCGATCGCGGGCATCGTACAAGGTGGAGCGACTGTAAAGATAGTTACCTTCAGGATCTTTGACCGCAGTAGCATTCAAAAACACAGGAAAAACTGTGCCATCTTTACAAATTAAATCGTATTCTACATTCTTGATCCATCCTCTACGTTTGAACGAGGAAAAGTTGTTTTGAAAGATTAATGAGCTTTCTGCCGTAACAATCTCTGTGAAGGATTTACCAAGGATTTCTTCACGACTATAGCCTAACCATTGCAATTCAGTATCGTTGATATTAGCAATTCGTCCATCATTATCGAGGGAGTGATAGCCGCAGGGAGCATTGTTGTAGAGATCCTCCACTTCACGAGCGTACTTGGCGATCGCTTGTTCTGCCTGCTTGAGTTTGGTGATATCCCGCAAGCTAACTATTATGCCTGCAATAGTCTGATTTATATCCAGATAGGGGGTATAAGTTACGCTCAAAAATTGTGGAACTATATTTGGATAGTCAAACCACTGTTCATATTGAACGGTCTCCCCAGCTAAACTACGATCAAGTCGAGGCTTTATGAAGGTATCAAACAACTCTGAGCCAAGAATATCTCTTACAGAAGCTCCTATGACTTGATCGGAGGTTTTATTGCACCACGACAGATAAGCTTGATTAGCAATCTGATAGGTGTAGTTACGATCTAGCAGGGCAATTCCATCTTTTGTGGAGGATATAATATTCTCATACCGCTTCACCCTTGCTTCTGCCTGTTTGCGATCGCTAATATCTCGAAAAATTGCCTGAACTACTATCTCATCGCCCAAATCAATGACGTTAGGATTAATTTCTACGGGAACCTGTTGACCATCTTTGCGGACGATCAAGGTCTCAAGGATCGTTCCCACACCAGTCTGGACAATCTGTCTAAAATGGTTGCTAATGGTTTCGAGAACTTCAGGTGGATGGATGTGAGACATTGGCAGTCTAAGTAATTCGTCAAGGCTATAGCCTAAAAGCGATTCGGCACGGCGATTAGCTTCGATTAAGTCACCTTGAAGATCTGTCTGAAAAATGGCATCACTGGCATTGTTCATCAGTGCGCGGTAGCGTCGTTCGCTTTTCTTTAGGGCTAGTTCTGTTTGTTTGCGATCGCTAATATCACGCACAATTGCTAGCACCTCGTTGTCATTAATCGCTAAGATCCTGATTTCCTCATAGGTAATGCGATGGTGCTTGACAAATTTATGCTCGTAAACTTGCAATTCTCCCGTGAGAATCGCCCGTTCGATAACTTGTAACTGGGTTTGCGTTAATTCGGGCGGGAGAACTTCGGAAATGTGATTGTTTATATGCAAAAATTTTTCTGCTTCAACTTCAGGGCTGATGAAATCTAGGCAAGTACCATCACGGGTAAGCCTCAGTAGTAAATCGGGAATCGCCACTAGCATTTTGCGATTGGTCGCTTCGCTGGCTTGTAAAGCGGCAGTTTGTTGTGCTACTTGCTGTTCTAATTGCTTGCGAAAACTAATATCTTTCGCAATTCCTAAAAAGCCAATGATTTGCTGATTTTCATCCTTCATCGCGCTGATGGATAGCAGCACAGGAAATCTAGAGCCATCTTTGCGGATATAAGTCCATTCTTCTTCAAAAACAATGCCAAGAAGAGCTTTGGCTACAAAAACCTCAAAGCCTACAGGAATATCTCGATCCAGTTCGGCAGAGAGCATCGAGGCTCTATCAACGATCTCTTGGAGATCGTGAATGAGTGCAGGTTTGGCTTTCCCGACTACTTCGGAGGCGCTGTATCCTAGCATCCTTTCGGCTGCGGCATTAAAGGTCTGAATGATGCCATTAAGATCGGTAGAAATGAAAGAGTAATCAGCACCATCGAGGATAGCGCGTTGCATACTATTGACTTGCAACAGATCTTGTGTACGTTCTGCGACTTTGTATTCTAGTTCTTGATTAAGTTTCTGTAATGCTGCTTCTGCTTGTTTGCGATCGCTAATATCAGTAATTGTGCCGACATAGCCAATAATTTCGCCAGCTTCGTTATGCTCAGCTACTGCTTGACCGTATGCCCAAGTAATTTGCCCTGCTGGATTTTGAAACCGATATTCTAATTGATAAGGACGGCATTCTCGAATAGAGGCATTCCACTCAGCTTCTACAAGTTCGCGATCGCTTGGATGAATGCTATTTATCCAACCAAATCCTGCGGCTTCCTCAAATCTTATCCCAGCAATTTGACACCAGCGATCGTTTACGTATAAACAGTTACCTTCAACATCTGTACGAAAAATTCCTACTGGTGCAGCGCTTGCTAGTGAGACAAAACGCTTTTCGCTCTCCCTTAGTGCGGCTTCGGTGCGTTGACGTTCGGTAAGTTCGGATTGAATTAGTTGATAAGCATTCGCCTGTTGAATGGCGATCGCCATCTGTACTGCCATATCATCCAATAGCCTCAGATCGTCATCCTGCCAAACTCGATACTCTAAACATTGATGTCCAATTAACAGTCCCCATAGCTGTCCAGACACTTTAATTGGAACAACAAGATTGGATTTAACTTGATAGAAATCTAACAACTTGATATAACATTTGGGATAGCCATGGGTGTGGATATTAGATATGGCAATTGTGTGACCTTCGCCATACCTTAAGGCAACATCGCCACGAAAACAGGGATCATCAATATCATCATGCAGTGAAGATCTCCAGCCTCTATCCACAGATTCCGCCACAACTTTGCCATTCCCATCGGATTGAAGTTGCCAAATTAAAAGGCGATCGCAACCAAGGAATGCTCTCAGTTCCTGCACGCTAGCTTCTAAAATTTCTGGTAAGTACAGCGAAGCTGCAATTTTGACGGCGATCTTACCGATCAGTTGCTCTCGTTCAAATCTGGTATTGAGATCGATGGTACGCTGCACTACTTTTCGTTCTAGTTCAGTAGTATAGCTTTCTAGTAGCTTGCCCCTCTCATATTCTAACTGTGCTAACTTCACTTCAGATTCTTTCCGATAGGAGATATCTCTCACAATTATTGAGGCTTGGATAATTATTCCTTCGCGATCGCGGATTGGTGAAATGGTTGTCGATACATCAATACGGTTGCCATTCTTTCTGATATATACAGTTTCAAAGTGCTCAATCTGCTCATTTTGAGAGACTTTTGCAAGAATTTGCCTTTCTTCCTCCTCCCGATCTGGGGGAATCAATATTCCCATTGGCTGACCGATCGCCTCTTGTTCTAAATATCCGAATATTCTTTGAGCGGAAGCATTCCAACTAGTGATAATCCCATCTAAAGTCTTAGTGATGATGGCATCATCGGATGAATCCACAACCGAGACTAAGAGACGGGATGCTTCATTACCACGTCTTAGCTCCAACTGACTGATTACCAAGCGGCTGAGGGCTTTGAGCTGTTGGATCTGCTTTTGGGTGAGATCTCTGGGCTGGCGATCGATCACGCACAAAGTCCCCAAAGTATAGAGATCTGGCGTTATCAGAGGAATACCAACATAAAAACGAATTTTAGGATCTTGGGTCACTAAAGGGTTATCGGCAAAACGAGAATCCTTGGCAGTGTCAGGAATATTCAAAATCGCATTCTCTGCTACTGCATGTCCACAAAAGGAAATATCACGCGGTGTTTCAGAAGCATCAAGCCCACAACGTGATTTAAACCACTGCCGATCGCGATCGACTAAAGATATTAAGGCGATCGGAGTTCCACAGATATCGGCGGCAAGTTGCGTCAGATCGTCATATTCCTGTTCTGGCAACGTGTCGAGAATCTTGTAGCGATTAAGAGCTGTTAGCCTTTCGCTTTCATTTGGTGGAATTTGTGGTGTCTTCATACAATTTCACGAGGAATTAATAATGAAAATCGGAATTACCCAAAAGAATGAAATGTAGGGGCAATTCATGAATTGACCCTACGACTCATACAGGTTAGCCGTTCTTTCTAAAAGTATTTGCATTTTTGTAATTAGTTCTTTCAACTTCACGGGTTTAGAGAGGTAGTCGTTAACTCCTGCTGCTAAACATTTTTCGCGATCGCTCTCCTTCGCTAAAGCAGTTAACGCAATAATCGGAATATTCGACAAACTAGCATCAAGGCGAATTTGCTCAGTTGCTGCTAACCCATCCATAATTGGCATTTGAATATCCATCAAAATTAAGTTAGGTCGATGAGACTTAGCAAGGGCGATCGCTTCTTGTCCATTTTTTGCCCAGAGAACGCGATAGCCATTTGCTTCTAGATAGCTCGTAAAAGTCATGACATTGGATTCATTATCCTCTGCTATGAGGATCAGGGCGGGGAGGCTAGTTGCATTAATATTTGGTGAAGCAACTACAATAGTATTGCCTGAATTGAGATCTCGCGCTAACTCGGATGAAAAACAATAGGGCAGAGAGATTGTAAAGCAACTGCCAACACCCAATTCACTAGTTAGTCTCACAATGCCGCCATGTAGTTCCACAATGCGTTTCACTAAGGCTAAACCCAGCCCTGTTCCTTCATATTGACGATTTAAGGCGCTATCGACTTGGATAAAGGGCTGAAATAATCTTTTGATGTTTTCTGGCGAGATCCCGATACCAGTATCACTTACAGAAATATCGAGGAATTGTTGTGGGGAGCGATCGTCAATGACTGGAACTGGAGTTGCTGGTGAAACTTCTAAAGTAACCTGCCCTCCTTCAGGGGTGAACTTAACAGCATTATTGAGCAGATTAATTAAGACTTGGCGTATGCGTCTTTCGTCTACTAGTAAGTGGGGTGGATTATGACAAAGTTTGAAATCAAGGTGAATGTGCTTTTGCATGGCATGTTGTCTGATAAATGCCATGCTCGATTGACAGAGATGATTAATCGCTGTTGGTTGGCAATCCAGTTCGATTTGTCCTGCCTCTATTTTTGCTAAATCAAGGATATCGTTGATTAACTCCAGTAAATGAGAACCACTACGTTCAACGGTTTGCAATACTTTAAGTTGCTTCTCATTGAGATCGCCATATACCTGATCCTGTAGTCCCTCAGTTATGCCTAAAATAGCGTTAAGGGGAGTACGAAGTTCGTGGCTCATATTGGCGAGAAATTCGTCTTTAAGTCTGGTAGCGCGCAATAGCTCATCGTTTGTTTGTTGTAGTTGCGCTTCTGCTCGTTTGCGATCGCTGATATCAAAGTTAACGCCAATCATTCGGCAAGGCTTTCCTTCCACATCTCGTTCCAACATTCCATAGGCTTTAATGAAGTGGATACTACCATCAGGATGAAAGACTCGAAACTCAGTATCATATTCCGCCTGTCCTAAAGCTGATTGCTGGATCATGATTTCGGTGGATCTGAGATCGTCAGGATGTACTGATTTTGTCCATATATCGTGGATTTTTGAGGGGGCAACCTTTTCTGTAACACCATACAATGTATACATCCGATCGTCCCAAATCTTGGTATTCTGCACGAGATCCCATTCCCAGCAGCCGATCGCGCCAGATTTGAGTGCCAAGGCGAGACGCTCTGATAATTTCATTAGTTGCGTCTCTCGTTCTTGCAGTTCCAAAGTACGTTCTTTGACCCTTGATTCTAAGACTTGATTGATTTGCTGAAGTTGCTGTTCAGTCTGCTTGCGATCGGTAATATCCCGAATAATAATTAATACTTCTCGGTCATTGAGAGGAGCAATACGGACTTCTTCATGGCGAAGATTTCCATCAACATCAATAATCTGCTCGTAGATTTGTAAGCTACTACTTTCAATCGCTTGATTTGTATAATAGAGCCTTTGTTCTGCCATCTCAGACGATAAAACCTTGTAAATATCTAATTCTTCATTAAATGATTTACATAGAGGTTTGACCAAAACATTACCACCTCCAGCCATCTGGAGAAAGCGACCTTCACGATCCATCTGAATCAGGAGATCTGGAATTGTTTCAACGATGACACGGTTGGTTAGTTCGCTCTGCTTAAGTGCCAATTCAGCTTGTTTGCGATCTGTAATATCCCGCACCAGCGCCAAGACCTCATCTTCTCCATAGGGGACTATGCGTACCTCTTCGATTTGCATTTTGCCATCGATAGATAAATCTTGTTCGTAAACTTGGATAGAGTTAGTTTGGAGCGCCAATTGAATAAATTTCATGCGATCTTTGGAGGCGGCTGGGGGTAGACCTTCAGTTACGGGCTTGCCAACTAAATTAGACAGATTACCGACTACATTAAAGCTTGGAGTGGCAACAAATTCTAAGTAAATACCTGCTTGACTAATTCGCATGAGAATGTCAGGAATAGCGCTGATTAAAGCTCGTTGATGGGCTTCACTTTTTTGTAAGGCTGCCTCAGAAAGCTGGCGCTCAATTAGCCGATCCTTCAATTTTTGGTTAGCATCGGCTTGATCGCGGGCGAGCGCACGGCTCATTTTGATTATAAATATGGCGGAGATCGCGGCGGACAAGACTAGGCTAGTAACATAAATAGTGATGCGAGTTACTTTAGCTTGAATTAGCTCAGCGTCAGCATCTCTCTCAAGTTGGTCGACTATCTTAACAAACGGAGATAAGCGATCGGGGAACTCAATAAATTGCACAAAGTTCTCATCCTTAACCAACTTCGCCAACTGCAATTCAGCTTTTTGTAAAGTCTTAGGTGATGCCGTGAGAGGCTCTATTCGATCGATTAGTTTTTGTGCTTCCTGCCTAAATTTCTTGACAAAAACTTCATATTCATCTAATTGGCTTTGGAGTCCTTGTACAGATGGTGCTTTTTCTGGATATTTATGGTTTTCTAAGAGGGTTAATATTTTTTGGATGTGATCGAGAAACTTGGAGCTTTCTCGCCGAAATGACGCAGGATCTTTCAAATAGGGTAATAGTTGTTCGGCAGGTCGATTGTATAAAATATTTAATTCCAGCTCATTTAGGAATCTATGTTCTTGCGATATAGCTAGGCTCTTTTGCAGCGCTTCTTGATGAACAGAATTTCCCCATAACAATCCAGCCATAGAACCTAAAAAGGTAAAACTTAGGGCGATCGCATATCCATAAACTATCTTGTTGCTTAAAAACATTTGGGACAGTTACCTACGCTAAAAGCTGCTGAATAGTTGTAACTAGTTGTCTAAGTTTAACTGGTTTCGTCAAATAATCGTTAGCCCCCGCATCTAAACATTTTTCGCGATCGCTATTCATTGCCAAAGCCGTCAATGCAACGATCGGTATATTAACCAAGTTTGGATCGAGACGAATTTGCCTAATTGCTTCTAGCCCATCCATAACAGGCATTTGAATATCCATTAAAATCACATCAGGATGATGAGTTGTCGCGAAGGCGATCGCTTCCTGACCATTTTTTGCGAGAAGAATACGATAACCCTTAGCTTCTAGGTAATTAGAGATTGTGGTTATATTGGCATCATTGTCTTCAGCCAGCAAGATTAATGGTAATACCGCTAGCCTTTCTGTAAGCAACGTTGGATCAGTCGCTGTTATGTCAGGAAATAAAAACAAATCATACATGTTGTAGGGAAGCTCGATCGCGAAGCAACTACCAACACCGTATTCGCTAGTCACACTCACTTTGCCGCCATGTAGCTCCACTATTCTCTTGACTATAGCTAAGCCTAAACCTGTTCCTGCATATTTACGATTTAAAGCACTATCAATTTGGATAAAGGGCTGAAAGAGCTTTTGGATATCTTCAGGATTGATACCGATACCCGTATCAGTCACTGAAAAGCGGACATTAGTATTCTGAGTATTGCAATCTTCATGGTTAATTACTTTTAAGGTGATCCGTCCCCCTTCAGGCGTAAATTTTACGGCATTATTAAGCAAGTTAATTAATACTTGGCAGATACGTCGTTCATCCAATAGGATATTGGGTAAATTTGGTGAAAGCTGAAGATCGATCTGGATACATTTTTGGTCTGCTTGTTGTTTGATAAATAATAGGCTTGCTTGACAAAGATTACTAATAGAAGTTTGCGTATAGTTTAATTCAACATGTCCTGATTCAATCTTGGCGAGATCGAGAATGTCATTGATTAAATCAAGCAAATGATTGCTACTACGCTCGACGGTTTGGAGTGCTTTGATTTGTCGTTCATTGACAGTACCAAATACTTCTTCTTGTAAGCTCTCAGTCATCCCCAAAATCGCATTGAGAGGAGTACGAAGTTCGTGGCTCATCGCAGCCAAAAATTCATCCTTGAGACGGGTAGCCCGAAGTAGTTCAGCATTGGTTTGCTCTAGCTTCAGTTCGTATTCTTTGCGCTTTGTAATATCGCGCATGATAAATGAGAAAAACTCTATTTCTTCTTGGGATGATTTATGGGCAAGGATCAATTGAGAGATTGGTATTTCCTGCCCTTCGGCATTTAACAAGGCTGTCTCGCCAACCCAACTCCCAGTAGCGATCGCCTGAGGTATTCCTTCCTTTAATATTAAGTCTGCTGCCCATTGAGGATGACAATCGGTAATTTGATATTCCAACAGATCTTGGTTTGGATCGATTCCGAACAGATTCTTTAGTACTAAGTTTTTCCAAAAGATCTTGCCTTTAGCATCTGACATACTGATATAGTCGGTTGAGGCTTCTAAAATAGCAATCAGACGATTTTGTTCCCGTTCCAATCGTTTCCGATCGCTAATGTCTTGAGCAGTGCCAATGGTTCTTTTGACTTTGCCATCAGCATCACGGCTAAAGACCGAATCTCGACTATAGAGCCAACGCCATTCCCCATTGGCATGGCGCATCCGATATTCAGTTTCAATAACTTCACCGTCCTGAGCAGTGCTAATTTTTTCATAGTAGGTAGGGAGAACTGAGTTCAGATCGTCGGGATGCAGCAAGTTTATCGTAAAGCTTGTGCCCATTGCTTGAATTGTTTCAGGCGAGTAACCTAAAACTGAGAGGATCTCACGATTGGTATAGACATTGCGTTGTTCTTGGATGTCATAGAGATAGAGAATATTAGGAGATGCATCGGCAATTTGTTCAATAAAGCGCTGACTTTTTTGCAGTTCAAGTTCTGCTCGTTTGCGATCGCTAATATCTCGCGAAATATTAACTGTGACCACTTCTCCTTGCCACTCCATTTGCTGCCGCGAAATCTCAACAGGAAAGGTAGAGCCATCTTTGCGACGATGGATCGTTTCAAAAATGCAATCATTAAAGGAACTGTCCCTGAGGACTTCTCGTATTTCTTGAGAATTCCATTGTGCATCCCAGTCAACAATATTGAGATTTGTAACTTCACTAGGAGTGTAACCTAGCATTTGAGCAAATTTGTCATTTGATTCGAGCAGGTTGCCTGTCATATCGACGATGTGGATACCATCCGAGCAGGCATTGAATATTGTGATTCGGCGTAGGGCTTCTTGTTCTAAGTCAAGTTCTGCCTGTTTGCGATCGCTAATGTCCCGAAAAATCCCTTGAGCGATCTGCTCGCCATCTAGATCGATCTTACTAGCAGTAATATCTACAGGAACCTGACTGCCATCTTTCCGCAGTACTAGGTTCTCTATGCTCGGACTGAAGTTATTCTGCATGACATTGAGAAAATGGTTTCGCGCCTCTGATAGGGCTGCTGGAGGATGTATCTGGGACATATGCAGATGATTCAACTCATCTCGGCTATAGCCTAAAAGTTCTTCCGCTTTTTTATTTGCTTCAATAAGGTTTCCTTGAGAATCAGCGAGAAAAATCGCATCGCTAGCATTGTCCATCAGGGCGCGGTAACGAGTTTCGCTTTTTTGTAGTGAAGCAGTCCTTTCTTCTACCCGATATTCTAGTTCTTGGTTTAACTGCTCTAGGGCTTTCGTTTGCTGCTCTAGCATTTCCTCCGCTTGTTTTCGTTCCGTAATATTGGTACTAGTCCCGACAATCCGACAAATGCGAGATGACATGTCTCGAATCGGGTTTAGCGTTGTCAACCACCAAGTTTCGGTTTCTTGAAAAATCAAACATTCCTCATAGGTAATAGAAACTCCTGCTTGGATGCAGTTAATATAGTGTTGCCGCACCTTTTGATTAGGTGAATTTCCTTTTATCTCTGCCGTTGACTTGCCTGACAACCTTTCGGCAGCAGGATTGAACTCCACATAGCGAAAATCTCCATTCTCTAAAACATCAATAGTAAAAATTGCTTGGTCTACTTCCTCATAGATACTGCGTAAAAATTGTTCTTTTTCCTGTAAGGCTGCTTCAGTAGCTTTGCGATCGCTGATATCTCTCACAAGCCAATGTAAACCAATGACAGCGTTAGAATGATCGCAAATTGAAACCACAGTTACTTCTGCGGGAAATGGATTTCCCTGTCTAGGTATGAAACTGATTTCCCAAGTTTGTTTTTGATTGTTTAGCAATAGTTGATCGATCTTGTCATAAAGCAATGCATAGTCTGATTGAGCGATGAAGATAACTAAGGGTTTACCCACTAAAAATTCTGTGCTTATTGCTAGTTGAGAGACAATTGCTTGATTAGCTGATTGCACTATGCCCGCAGGATTAGTGACGAGGTAGCCATCAGGAGCAAAATCGAATAAATCTTGATATTTATGTCTTTCGTCTTCCAGTTGGATATTTTGATCCTTTAACTTCTCTTCCCTAACTGCTAACTCTTCTAAGGTTTTTTGCAACTCTTCATTCAGATTTAGAAGTTCAACATTGTGCCGTTCGCTATGGGTTTGAATATTTTGCCAGTATTGTTCTTCGAGTTTAGTGTACTCTTCCTGATGGGAGATCGCTGTAGATTTTAGTAAATCTACATCCTCAGTTTCCAAATGCGAAAGCCTCTGCGCCAAAAGATCGATTAAGGTATCTTGGGATAACAGTCCAACAAGGCGATCGCCTTTTAATACGGGCAAATGACGAATGTGATGTTGCTGAAATAATTGCAGAGCTACTTTGACACTAGTCAGTGCAGATTCTTGGATTGTAACAATTGGATGACTCATTACTGCCTGAATCGGCAACGCATTTATAGTTTGAGGTTGAATACTAAGGCGAACAATATCCCTTTCGGTCAAAATTCCGATCAATCCTCCATTTTGCGCGTCTTTACTATTCCCCACAAGCACACAACTCGTCCCCATTTTACTCATCATCGCGATCGCCTTTATAACAGATGTATCTGGAGTAACCATCAAAGGATTACGAGCGATCGCTGACTGTAAGGCTGTTGGGCTTAGGGGACTTTCATCGGTCATGTTAATAATGCACAACGGGATCGTATTTATCTAACATTAACAATATTCTAAAGAACGTGTTTGAGGCTAATAATATTTATTTTGTAGCTAAGTATAAATAAACTTAAAACGAGAGCTTGTACCGATCGCTACGCGATGCGGCACAAGCTCTCGTTTTATTACAGCCCTTGTAAAAACCAAAAGAGAGTTGCGGCACT
>CAIJEA010000424.1 GCA_903819605.1 uncultured cyanobacterium
AAAAATCTGGTTCTTTATTTTACTGCGCGACCCTAATGCTTCGACGATAAGCTACTTATATGTTTGGTTCACTACTTTTTAAGAATAGAAAGATAGCTAAGTTTGTATATAGCGTCTACCAACATAGTGAAGTGCAGGTTTGTTTCCCCGCCGAAGGCGGGGAAACAAACCTATGTACCTCGATTGCTTGAAAAGCGCTATATAGCTATTTTGTGACTATTCATGCTCACAGCAAATCAGACCTACTACACAGTCGATAACCTAACAGCCGAAGCAGCCTTACAAAAATTGAAGGAAGGCAACGATCGCTATGTTCTCGATCATGTCGAGCATCCTCACGAAGGCTCTCAACGCCGAGTCGATCTATCGATCGCTCAACATCCCTTTGCCATCATCTTAGGCTGTGCAGATTCTCGCGTTGTTCCCGAATTAATCTTCGATCAAGGTGTTGGTGATTTGTTTGTGCTGAGAGTTGCAGGAAATATTGCTGATGATGCCGTAATTGCTAGCATTGAGTTTGCTGTCGAACACCTAGGCACAAGGCTAGTCGTAGTAATGGGACATGAAAGATGTGGTGCAGTAATGGCAGCCATCAATCATGCATTTTCGGAAGGAAAGCTAACTTCACTAATTAACTATATTGAACCCGCAATCAAAGCTGGGCAAAAAATAAAAGGCGATTGTGTTGTCAGTGATACGGTCAAAGCTCATGCAAATCTGATGGTAGAGGCGATTCAATCTACTGCACCAATTTTGTCCCATGAGGTAGAGAATGGAAAACTGAAGGTTGTACCTGCCTATTACAGATTGGCAACAGGCAAAGTAGAATTTCTAGATATGCCTTAAATATAGCTAAAACCCAAAAGAGATATGGCGCTTTGCGCCACATCTCTTTTGGGTTTTATTGTATATGACTACAGCGCGAGCAATCTCACGGTAAAACAACTACCTCCTTCTAATTGGCTAGTAACTTTGATTTTACCGCCATGACTTTCGGCTATAGATTGAGCGATCGCAAGTCCAAGTCCACTCCCCCCAGTCCATTGCGATCGCGAAGTATCTGCTCGCCAAAATCTATCAAAAATCTTTTCTATCTGTTCGGGCGCAATCCCAACACCTGTATCTTGGATAACCACATCAATCCATTGACTGATTGAATTTACGGAAACAGTTATTTTTCCACCTGATGGCGTATAGTGAATTGCGTTCTCCACTAGATTAGTAAATAATCGCAATATTTGCTCTGAATTACCTTTAATCATCAGATCTATATTGCTTTGAGAGATTAGAGTTAAATCTTTCTCCAAAGCCTGAGCTTGAAATTGTTTTACTAAATGTTGAAGTAGTTCCGTTAAGTTAATACTTTCCCAAGTAACCTTTAACTTCTTATCCATTCGGGATAACAACAGTAAGTCCTCTGTTAAACGACTCATCCGCTCTGCCGATCGCACGATCGATTTAAATTCCTCAGCATCACTGGGGCGCATTCCTTCAGGATATCGCAGCGCCACCTGCGAGCTAGCTTTAATCGCCATCAAAGGACTACGCAATTCGTGGGAAGCATCCGCCGTAAACTGTTGCAGGCGATCGAAACTTTTCTCAATTGGCTGCATCGCTTGACGCGAGAGAAAGATCCCACCCATACCCACTAAAATCAAGGCGATCGCCGCTCCGCCTGCCAGTCCAATATCTAACTTTCTAAAGGTTTCATGTAATTCGTCAAGAGATTGACTAACTCGTAAATAACCCACCAAACTGCGATTATAGGTATCCACAATTGGAATATTGACAGTAATTAAGGAGGGTTTACTAGGTTGAATTTGAATTGATTCTCTAATTACTGATGGCAAAGATAAAGTACGATTTCCCTGTATTAAGATCGTGTTTCCTTGGATATCAATCCATTGCAGTGACTGCCTCCTCACGTCTAAATCCTGTACTGATAGATTATCCGCAACTTGAATCCGTCCATTCTTAAATCCTGAGCTAGCCGCAACTGTCTGTCCAAGGGTAGTTAGTTTATCAACGACTTGATTAGTCATCGTTTGGACAAAAACAATTCGCACTGCGATCGCAAAGACACTTAAAATAGAAGCAAAGATCCCAAGATAAGCCCACAGTAATCGTAGCCGCGTTTTCTGAAACATCTCAATCTCTCAATATGTAGGAGCTTGAAACTAAGCTCTCTTTGAAATAGAAAATCATTAACTACTAGTTAAATCAATTATATAGTTATCCACAATAGTTTCAACACTTGTGGATAACTATATCT
>CAIJEA010000425.1 GCA_903819605.1 uncultured cyanobacterium
CGCCACTCTCTTCTGGGTTTGGCTTTTGCCCCAACATAACTGGCTACTGCTATAGTCTAAATGTAGGATGCTTCATGCACCAAAAAGCTGATATAGCTTGGTAAACTATTGGCTATCTTTGAGTCTGGGTTTAACAATTGAGGTGAGGAAAATATGCAGGTAGATGAACAGTCGGGTAAACAAGCTGAAAAGCTTACAGAGTATAGTAATACATCTGAAGATATACAGAGTATCTCTCCCAGAAGCAGTCAAACTAGCAACATGAAGAATGCCATAGAACCCAAAAGACCGAACAAATTCTTAATCCCTGCGATCGCGCTTGCCGTTGCCTCATTAGGTTTGAGTGTGTGGCTTGTGTTTGGACGCTCAAGCAACAACTCTTCCCAGACCGCATCAGTACCTGCAACCACTGGTAGTAAAGATCAGACAAAAGCCATTAGTGCCTTAGGTCGTTTGGAACCGCAGGGAGAAGTCATCAAAGTCGCTTCACCATCGGCTCTGGGCACATCGCGTATTGTTAAGCTTATGGTCAAAGAAGGTGATGTCGTCAAGCAAGGACAAGTAATCGCCATATTGGATAGTTACGATAGCTCAGTGGCAGCTTTGCTCCAAGCGCAAAGTCAAGCCCAAGAGAGCGATCGCAATCTTGCTAAAGTCCGTGCTGGCGCAAAAAGTGGTGATATTATCGCCCAAGAAGGTAATGTTCTGTCGGCGGCGGCTAACATCAAGTCTCTCGAAGCCAATGCTGCCAGAATTAAGGCTGAATTAGAAATTGCAGTTCGAGATTACAATCGCTTTTTGCAAGTTTATAAAGAAGGTGCAATTTCTCAAACTGTTCTTGATACCTATCGGCTCAAAGTTGATACTTCACAGGGACAATTACTGCAAGCTCAGCAACAAGTGCAGCAAGCACAATTTCAATTGCGTCAGTCACAGGGTCTACTAAATAGCGTCCAAGAAGTTCGCCCTATCGATGTGCAATATGCCGAAGCCCAATTACAAACTGCGCTCGTCAATGTTAAAAAGGCTGAAGTTAATCTCGACCTATCCCAAGTACGTGCTCCTATTGATGGACAGATTCTCAAAATCCATTCTAAGACTGGTGAAGTTGTCAGCCAGACAGATGGAGTTGTGGAGATTGGCAATACCAGCCAGATGTACGTGGTTGCTGAAATCTATGAAACTGATATCGGCAAAATCAAAGTTGGTCAAACTGCCACAATTGAGAGCGAAGCCTTTGAAGGCGGAATTACTGGAAAAGTCGATCGCATTGGTTTGCGGATTGCAAAAAATGATGTACTCGGAACCGATCCCGCTGCCAAAACCGATGTACGAATCGTTGAAGTTAAGATTAAGCTTGATGACAGCACAAAGGTTTCAGGGCTTACCAATTTACAAGTCAGAGTCAAAGTTGAAGTTTAATCTATGATTCTTGCCGTACCTCTCGCTTGGTTACAGCTTACCTATGAAAAAAGCCGTCTTTTAGTGGCGATCGCAGGTATTACCTTCGCTGTTGTCTTAATGTTCTTGCAACTTGGCTTTCGCGATGCACTCTTTAATAGTGCGATTCGACTACAAAGTAATCTAGTTGGTGATTTGGTAATTATCAGCCCTCAATCAACCAACCTTGTAGGAATGCGTAACTTCTCACAACGTCGCTTATATCAAGCCCTTGGCATGAATGAAGTTGCATCAGTCAATCCATTGTATATAGCAACTGGTGCTTGGAAAATCAAAGAAGATCCTGCGGGACAAACTCGCAATATTTTAGTGTTAGGAGCAAATCCTGACGCTAAGGTTTTTAAAATGCCTGGAGCATTGTCAAATATCGATCGCGTCAAAACAGAAGATGTAGTTTTATTCGATCGTGCTTCTCGTGCAGAGTTTGGTCCAATTGTTGGTGAATGTGGCACGTTAGCACTAAAAGCTAATTTTAGTGATGAAGCTTTTGCTTGTAACAACTTAGTCACTCGCGAAGTAGCTAATCGAAAAATAATGATTGGCGGGTTATTTGAGCTAGGTGCATCCTTTGCTGCTGATGGCTCGATGATTACTAGTGACACTAATTTCTTACGCATATTTGATACCCGCCGTTCGGGATTGATTAATGTGGGGCTAATCAATCTACGTCCTGAGGCATCTCGCTTTGAGACAATGCGAAACTTTATTCTCACTCAACCTAGCGACACTGTAGTTTTACCGCGCGAAAAGTTACAGCCTGACGGCAAACGGATTCGAGTGTTATATCAAGAAGTCATTGGTGCAGACGGAAAAGTAACTCTCAAAGAAAACCCAGACAAAGTGATTGTATCTAAATCCGATTTGACCGTTGACGATCTCAAAAAGACTGAGGATGCCGCGATCGATGATACGCGTATCTTAACTATGCAAGGCTATATAAACTTCGAGAAGGGTTATTGGCAAAAGAGTACCGCGATCGGCTTTATCTTTAGTCTTGGAACTGTCATGGGCTTTATCGTAGGCATCGTCATCGTATATCAAATTCTTTATACAGATGTTTCCGATCACCTTGCTGAATATGCAACCCTCAAAGCAATGGGGTACGGCAACCTATATTTAGCTCAGGTTGTAATTCAGGAAGCTTTTGTATTGTCAATTCTTGGTTTTATTCCCGGACTCGGCATTTCTTTCGGGCTTTATAATCTCACTAAAAATGCGACTCTACTTCCATTATATATTTGGGATAAGGCTATCCCCGTGATGATTTTGACCATTATTATGTGCGTGATCTCAGGCGCAATATCACTTCGTAAAGTTCAATCAGCAGACCCTGCGGAGATTTTTGGATAGCGTTGCGAGCAGAAACTTATACAAAACCCAAATAAATAGAGGTGGCGCTTCGCGCCACCTCTATTTATTTGGGTTTTGATTTGTCCTAGCTACTTTTTTAGTTTTAGTGGTTAAACTATAAGAAGAAATTTGCAAAAATGTTAGTAGCAGAAAACATACGTATTGGACTTACAAAAAAGAAGAATATGTAGGGTAATTCATGAATTACCCTACGTTAATAAGTTTTTAAAGCTATTTTTGCGTAATTTCTAACATCTTTAATAATTAGCTTAGCTTGTGTAGATAGTCGAACCTAGTAGCGTAGTAACTAAATCATGATGGTCAACATACCTGAATATCAAGTTATTGAAAAAATTTATGAGAGTAGCAATTCCCAAATTTATCGAGGAATTCGCATAGAAGATAACTTACCAGTAATTCTGAAAATATTAAATACAGAATTTCCTACTTCTGAAGTAATCGGACGATACAAATTAGAGTACGAAATCACTCGAAGTCTAGCGTCAAATCTAGCGATCGATGCCTATGAGTTAAAGCAACATCAGCATATATTTACAATTGTATTAGAAGATTTTGGCGGTAAATCATTAGCCCAATTCTTGTCTGTAAAAAAGCTTAGCCATGTTGAATTTTTAACTTTAGCAATTCAAATTAGTGAAGCGGTGAGTCAAGTTCACGCCGCTAATATTATTCATAAGGACATTAATCCATCGAATATAGTCTTTAATCCAGAAACAAAGCAATTAAAGATGATTGATTTTGGAATTGCTTCTACTTTACCCAGAGAAACAATAGTACTCAATTATAACGAATTATTAGAGGGAACCTTAGCCTATATATCCCCTGAACAAACAGGGCGGATGAACCGATCGCTAGATTATCGCACTGACATTTATTCAATGGGTGTAACTTTCTACCAAATGTTAACTGGGCAGTTACCGTTTGCATCAAAAGATCCATTGGAAATCATTCATCATCATTTAGCCCTAGAACCGATCGCACCTTATTTAATTGATCCTCAGATTCCCATAATGATGTCACGCATCGTTCTGAAACTATTAGCGAAAAATGCTGAGGATAGGTATCAGAGCGCATGGGGCGTGAAAGTCGATCTAGAAAAATGTCTTGAGCAGTTACAGATAGGAGGGGAAATAAAGTCTTTTGAATTAGCGCAACAGGATATTGCTGATAGATTTCTAATTTCTGAAAAATTGTATGGCAGAGCAAAAGAAGTTGAGAGCCTATTGGCAGCATTTTCTAGAGTTACTGAGATTGATGGTATAGGCGATCGCAGTGAAATAGTTTTGATCTCTGGGTATTCAGGTATTGGCAAGTCAAGATTGGTACAGGAAATTTATAAGCCGATCGCCAAAAGTCGAGGATATTTTATATCTGGTAAATTCGATCAATATCAGCGTAATATTCCCTATTATGCATTTATTCAGGCTTTTCAGGGGTTGATCAAGCAATTACTAACTGAAGATGCCAACAAATTAGATCAATGGCGATCGCAACTTATTTCTACCTTGAAATCCAATAGTCATCTAATTACTCAAATGATTCCGTCATTGGAGATGATTATTGGTAAACAATCAGATAAATCTGTAATATCCACAGATAAGTCTATTAGTAATGAGCAAAATCGATTTAATCATGTTTTTCAAAATTTCATTAGTGTTTTTACGAAGCCAGAACATCCGCTAGTAATTTTTTTTGACGATCTGCAATGGGCAGATCGCGCTTCTTTAAAGTTGCTAGAAATGCTAGCAACTACAAACAAACAGCAATCTCTCCTTTTGATCGTTGCCTATCGAGATAATGAGGTAAATGCTACGCATCCGATGATGCAAACGATTGAGAATATCCATCAGTCTAATGGCAGGATCAGTCAACTTGCCTTATCAGAATTACAACTAACCGATATTAATCAGCTTGTAGCTGATTCTCTAAATTGTCTTAAGACAGATTCTTTCCTAATTGCCAAACTATTACAACAAAAGACTTGTGGAAACCCCTTCTTTATGAATGAATTCCTAAAGTCACTATATAGCGAGAAATTACTAAGATTTGATTATCAATCCTGCAAATGGCAATGGTCGATCGCCCAAATTCAGGAACTAGAAATTACTGATAATGTTGTGGAGTTGATGGCTAAAAAAATCCAAAAACTTGGAGATCTCCCTCAACAGCTATTACAGATTGCCGCTTGTATTGGCAGTCAATTCGATCTTGAGACTCTAGTCTTTGTATCAGATTTAGAATATGTTGAAACTATTGATTGTCTCATCAGTGCGATCGCCGAAGGATTGATCATGACACTTGGTAACATGAGTCAATCACTTTATTACGGCATCGAACTAACTGGAGAGCGACCAGTCATCAGATATAAATTTGTACACGATCGTATTCAACAAGCTGCATATTCTCTGATTTCCGATATCAACCCAGCAGCAATTCATCAGAGAATTGGTCAGCAGTTGCTTAAAAACACTTCTGAATCGGAACTTGAGGACAAAATTTTTGATATCGTCAATCACCTCAATCTCGCCCTAGGGCTTGTCACCAATCAGACCGATCGCGATCAGCTTGCTCGCCTCAATCTCATCGCTAGTCAGAAAGCCAAATCTTCAACTGCCTATAGTGCTGCCTTGAACTATGCCCAAATCGGTGTGCAATTGCTCACCGATGAAAGCTGGCACATGCAATACGATCTAACTCTAGAACTATATCAGACAGCAGTTGAAGTTGCCTTTTTGAACGGTAATTTCGCTCAGATGGAAGATTGGGCAGTAGTTATTTTAGATCGTAGTGAAACTCTACTTGATAAAATCAAGGTCTACGAGATTCAGATTCATGCATTTGTCGCCCAAAATCGGCGATTAGAAGCGATCAAAATTGGAATTCAAACTTTAAATTTATTAGAGATAGAGCTTCCCATTCAAGTTTCGCAAACTGATGTCGGACTAGCGCTGCAAGACCTTCAAAGCTTTCTCTCAATTCATTGTGTTGATGACTTATTAGAGCTTCCGCTAATGACAGATGCGATCGCATTAGCAGGAGTCAATATTCTTCTAAGTATTGCGGCGGCAGCCTATGGGACTAATCCAGAACTATATATTCTGGTGGTACTGCAATTAGTTAAGCTATCGATCTCTAAAGGAAATGCCCAAGGTTCATCCTATGGATATGCTGCTTGTGGATTGATTCTCTGTGGATTAATGAATCAAATGGAACATGGTTTCCAGTTTGGGCAGTTATCCCTGAATTTGTTAGATCGATTTACATCTCAAGATTTGAGAGCGAAAACTCTTGTTTTAGTTAATGTATTCATTAAACATTGGAAATGCCATCTTCAAGAAACTTTACAACCTCTTTTAGATGCCTATACGGTTGGTATTGAAACAGGCGATTTTGAATTTGCAGCCTATGGATTATGTCTTTATAGTAATTATCTTTACTTTGCGGGTAGAGAGTTGGTCTTGTTGGAACTGGAAATGTCTAACTATAGAATTCTCATCAGTCAAATAAAACAGCAAACAACTTTGACTTGGTTACTTATATACCATCAAACTATTCTAAATCTACTTGGAAAATCTCACGATCCCTGTAGCTTAATTGGTGAAGTATATAATGCGGAAATGATGGTATCAATACATGTGGAGACTGGCGATCGCATTTCTCTCTATATGGTGTACTTTCATCAGCTAATTCTTTGCTACATATTTGAAAATTACGATCGTGCTATTTGGAACGCCGAACAAATAATTCAGTATATAGAAGTGTCAATAGGAATAAAGTCTTATGCCTTATTTTATTTTTATGATGCGCTCACCAAGTTAGCTGTGTACGATCGTCTGCCGCAGATTGAGCGTGAAATCATTATGGCTGGCGTGGAAGCTAATCAAGAGAAAATGCAACTCTGGGCACATAATGCTCCGATGAATTATCTACATAAATGGCAGCTTGTAGAAGCAGAACGATATCGCGTCTCAGGACAAATTTTAGAAGCGATGGAAGCCTTTGACTTAGCGATCGCAGGTGCTCAGAAAAATGGCTATATCCAAGAAGAAGCCCTAGGCAATGAACTAGCCGCCAAATTTTACCTATCTCAAAATCGATTGACGATCGCTAAAGCCTATATGCATGAAGCAAGATATTGCTACCAGCAATGGGGGGCATTAGCTAAGGTCGAGCATCTAGAGAAGAATTATCAGGAAATTCTAGAAGTTACCTCAACTTATAAGAATCTAAGCAAAAAGTCTCTACGATTAAGTTCAATTCACTCCTCTTCAAGCAATTTAACCGAGATCGATCTTAAAACTGTAATAAAAGCTTCCAATGCCATAGCTAGTGAGATTCAACTTAACCAGCTTTTAGCAACATTAATGGCTATTCTCATTGAAAGTGCTGGAGCACAGACGGGCTACTTGCTTTTACCAACTAATTTGTCAAGTTATGAGGATTGGCGCATCGAAGCGATCAAGACTATTTATGATGAGAGTGTGGCAGTCATGCAAGCAATTCCCATCGATCTAGTTATTGGCGATAGAAATTCTGCTTCAATTTCTCTAGTTCCAGTTTCTCTAATTAATTATGTTATTCGCACCCGCGAAAGAATTGTTTTAAATAATGCTACTCAAGTAGGCGATTTTCAAAACGATCCTTGGATTGTGCAGCACCAATTAAAATCAATTATATGTATGCCAATGTTAAACCAAGGGAATCTGGTTGCAATTGTCATCTTAGAAAATAATCTTATCACTGATGCATTTACGCCAGAACGCATCGAAATCCTCAATTTACTCTCATCTCAAGCTGCTATTTCCATTCTTAAAGCTCGATTATTAAAGCAACAAGATGAATTAAATCGGTCTTTGCAAACAGAAATTTACGATCGCCAATTAGCCGAAAAAGAACGCGATCGCTTAATTGCGATCGTACAAGCCTCAACTGACATTATTGGAATTTCTTCATTACAGGGACAAGTACTTTGGACTAATGCTCAAGCAAATCTTACCCAAGGACTAGATCCTAATGCAGATGTATCTAAGTTAGATATTCCAACTTATCATCCCTCATGGGCTTTAGAGATCATTCAAAATCAAGGCATTCCTTCAGCGATTAAAGAGGGAACTTGGCTAGGTGAAACGGCTTTATTAACCAATGAAGGTATAGAGATTCCAGTTTCGCAAATGATCATTGCTCATAAATCAGCCCAAGGTGAAGTGGAATATATATCTACGATTATGCGTGATATTAGTGAAGCCAAAGCGCGTGAAGCTGAACTTAGGCGCTCGGAAAAGACTTTGCAAAATTTAGTTGCTGGTACTGCGGCAGTCACAGGCAATGACTTTTTTATTGCCTTAGCAAAACATATTGCTGAAGCCTTGCATGTCAAATATGTTGTGGTCAGCGAGTTGGTTGACAAAGAACTAAATACTTTAGCCTATTGGGCTGATGGTGCAATCCACACCCCTATGACCTATGCGGTGGCGCGCACTCCCTGTGAAATAGTATTAAAAAATGGAGAATTTTTATGTAATAGTTCAGTGCAACAAATGTTTCCTGAAGATTTGGAATTAATCGAAATGCAAGCAGATAGTTATATAGGAATCTCTCTCAACGATGATCAGGGCAACTCTATCGGCAATCTTTGTATTATGGATGTGCAACCTCTTCAGGATATAGAGAGGGCTAGGAATATTTTGCAAGTATTTGGAGCCAGAGCTTCCGCAGAATTACAACGCAAAGCCGCAAACGAAGCTCTTTATCAACTTAATCAATCCCTAGAATCTAGAGTAAAACAGCGAACATCTCAGCTAGAAGCAGCAAATAAAGAGCTTGAATCTTTCTCTTATTCCGTTTCTCACGACTTACGTGCGCCTTTACGCGCAATCGATGGATTTTCACGGATGTTACAAGAAGATTATCGCGATCGCTTAGATAGTGAAGGGAATCGTTTCCTAAAAATTGTGCGCGACAATTCTAAACGCATGGGTGAGTTGATTGACGATCTCTTAAATCTATCGCGCTTGAATCGGAAGGAAATGCATCGTCGGGTAGTCTTAGTTAATGAACTGCTCCAACAGGTATTAAGCGACTTACATTCAGCGATAGAAAATCGTCAGATTGAATTTATAATTGCTGATTTACCAAATTGCCAAGCTGATGCTTCTTTGCTAACTCAAGTTTGGATTAATCTATTATCAAATGCGATTAAATATACAAGTAAAACCGAAAATGCGATTATTGAAATCGGATTTCAAGTAATTGGTGACGAAGGATTGTACTTTATCCGCGATAATGGCGCTGGGTTTGATATGCAATATGCTGACAAGTTATTTGGCGTATTTCAAAGAATGCATCTTGACCATGAATTTGAAGGTACAGGAATCGGATTAGCGATCGTGCAACGGATTATTCAACGTCATGGTGGACGGATTTGGGCAGATGCTAAGGTTAATCATGGCGCAACTTTTTTCTTCACGATTCCTGACTAGTGATTTGGGCATGACTGATCTGAATCTTTAGCTTCTAGTCAACATTAAAACTTATATGAGACAAATCAGCTTATGACCGACCTCATCTCTGAACAAACAGTTTTTATCTTGTTGGTAGAAGACAATCCTACTGATGCGGAGCTTGCAATTAGAGCCTTACGTCGCGGTAGAATTAGTAACGAGATTCAGTTGTTAAAAGATGGTGCAGAAGCTCTTGATTTTATGTTTTGTCGAGGTGACTATACTCATCGTCAAATTACTAATCAACCTAAGGTAATTTTGTTGGATTTAAAGTTGCCAAAGGTGAGTGGATTAGAGGTTTTACGACAACTTAAGTCCGATCCGCGCACTCAGATGATTCCAATTGTGGTGATGACTTCCTCGGCACAAGATAGCGATGTAATCGAAAGCTATAAGCTAGGAGTAAATAGTTATATTGTCAAGCCAGTTGACTTTGAACAATTTAACAAAGCTGTCGAACAATTAGGTTTTTATTGGGTTTTAATTAACCGATCGCCAGTTTCATAAATTTCAGCAATCTTTAGCCAAAAAACTGTGATGCAAGCTGCGCGTGCATCACAGTTTTTTAATCTGGATTGTAATTGCGCCTAGCAACCGGCTATAGCCAGTTGCCAATCAATGTAAATGAAGACCAAAAATAAGGATGTTTGAGATCGACACCATTAGCGTTAATGGGAAATGGAATACTGGGAAATCCTTTAATTCCTTTGATTTGATTGTTCTCAATAGTCACATCACCGCGCAAAAATGCTAATTGGGCTTCTTGCAGAGCGATCGCCTTGCTTGGTGCAGTTGGTAATCCTCGATAGAAACGGATCATCAAAGGAGCAGTGCCTGCATCACTAACTGGCCATAGCGATGCCAAAACACTTTTAGCACCCGAATCTACGGCTAAACCAGCTAAGCCTAAATTTTGTCCAACTGCGGTTTCACAGGCGCTCAGTGTTAATAGATCGGGTACTAGATTCATTTTTGAAATTTGATCCATTTGGAGGCGATCGTCCCAAAATTGAATAAATGACTTTTCAGGCGATTGGCTGAGAAACTTGGCATGGGTGGCGAGATGGATAATTCCAAACTTTTGGCTGCTTGTTTGCGATCGCAGATTGTCTTTGGTAAAAGTACTATTCAGAAAATTCTTGCCAACTAGCACTTTTGAGGAAATTGTTTCCACCTCTACTTTCGAGGCTGGTAGTGGCGATAAGCCCTCGACCGCTTCCGATAAACCCATGGCTAGGATTTGAGGAACCAAAGTGCGATCGGGACGGTTTGGCTCTGTTAGTTGCCAAGAGGCGATCGATGTAACTGCATATTTCTCAATTAAGTAGCGCTTTCCATCATGAAAAGCGGCAGGAGGTACAACACGCAAATTTCCATTCATCACAAATACGATTGTTTTTACTTGCGCTTTTTCTAATTCAGGCTCAATTGGGCGCACAATCCAATCATAAAGTTGCTGCGACTGAGGTAAGAAATCATAGGAACTGGAATCTTGTAAATTACTGCGAAAATCAGAAATAACGCGATCGACTTGCTCAGTTGTGACATTGTAGGCAACCTTTCGCACTGGTACATTAGTTTGGGAGATTTGAACTAAGGGTATGCCTATTTTCTCCTGTAATGACTTGGTTCCAATCCGAGTCCGCCCCAATAAGCCAGCAGGTCGATTGGGACTGAGTGGTGGTACTGCAATTAGTTCTAGCCCACCTTTAGAAGTCGTGGCATAAATTAGGGCTGTTGGGCTACCCGTCAGCTTCGATATGCGCTCTAACTCCGAGGCATAACAGTCATTACTGTCAGGCTGAAGCGATCGCAATCTTTTATGTAAGTATGCCTCTAGCTCAGTGTTATAGGCTCTTTCGAGAGCATTGCAAGCGGCAGGTAATTGATCTTGAGCGGCATATTGCCTTGCCAAAAGAAAATATAATCGACTAATTTGTCCGCGTATTTCCGCAATATCAGGAGATAAATCGACGGTTTGCGGCGCATCGGAGTTACCAGATCGACTTAATGAATTAATTAG
>CAIJEA010000426.1 GCA_903819605.1 uncultured cyanobacterium
CACAACTCATTTAGGATTGCTTAACGACAAAGCTGTTTGATGACTACTAGTGTGATGTCGTCATAAATCCGATTCAAGCCAATGAACTTCCTGAGATCCTTAATGATGGCATCGCTAATAAATTGAGCCGATTCTTGATTATGCTGTGTGATCACCTGACATAAGCGATCCAAACCATAGAACTCGCGATTTATATTTTCTGCTTCCGTAATTCCATCTGTATAGAGAACGACTAAATCACCAAGTTCAAGCGTGATTTTAGATTGAATGATAAAAAGACTAATATCAGCCTCTAATCCGATCGGAAAGCCTAAATCATTAGTATCAATCCGTTCTATTTCGCCTCCCGCTCTAACGACAATCACCTCTTCGTGCTGACCGACTATGCTAAATTGTCCTTGATAATAATCAAGCAATAAAAGAGACATATTTTTGTCAGAGTTCATGCGTCGAGCATTTTCATACATAGTTGTATTCAAAGCTGTCAGAAATCGACGCGGATCTGTTTCCTGTAAAGCATCTAGGGTGCGAACAGCCGTCTGTGCCATGATCATCAAAACTCCACTTTCCAAACCATGACCAGTCACATCACCAATGCCAATTTTGACTCTTCCATTTTTATGTAAAACATCGTAATAATCGCCTCCTACCTCAGTCGAAGGCTCCATAAATCCTGCTATATCCAAATCTTGAATTGTTTGTAATTCTTCAGATCTAGGTAAAATCATCTGCTGTAGGCGACGAGTTAACTCTAGTTCAGAACTCATACGGAGGTTCTCTTCCTGTAGCCGATCATTTAAGTGTGTGATTTCCAAATTAGCAGACTTTAGCGCTTCAGTTCTTTCATCAACAAGACTTTCTAATAGTTGATTTAACTCTTGCAAAGAAAGCTGCGCTTGATCTCGATCTCGCACGTAGCCAAGCAATTGCCGAATAATGATACTCGCTGTTACTACCAAAATAGGAAGGCTCAGCCCTGCTAACAATAAAGATTGAAATAGAAATTGGCGGTATTGAGAGAGACTACGCTCAGTCTCTGTTTGTATGGCGTTGCGAGTAGCTAAAATCCCCTGAGCATAGACCTGCTTAAGAGATTCATATTCCTGACCTGAGAGAACCTTCATTGCCTCGTTCGCTTTGCCCTGACGGACTAGTTGAAATGATCGAGTCTCTAGATCGACAAGCTTAAGGTTCGCTTCATCGGTCTTTTTGGCATTAGCATTATATGTATTAGGAATCTGTTCGATGATTTGCTTGATCGTGCTATCTAATTGAGGTACAAATCGGTTGTAACGGTCTTCCCATTTTGGATCGCCTGTACTAGCGTTCATCCGCGCCGACATGGTTAATACTTCATCAAAGTAGATGATTTGGTTACTCAGATTCTGTAACTTAAATTGATTAGCGATCGCTTTATCAAAAGCTTGATAGGTTGTCCAAACATTCCAAGCAGAAGCACCAAACAAAAGACCACTGAATCCTAAGGAAAGACTGACAAAGGTTATAAGGTTTGAGCCTGAGGCTAATTTCACATCTTTAAAATCTATATACGACAATCGTCACGATAGATTATTCTGTTTAGTCTGCAATGGTAACACATTCATTCTATAGCAATATAAGTTTTGCTAAGGACATAAAACCCAAATGAATAACCCCGCCGCGAGCGGACGGGGTATCAAATTCTTTTTTAGCAGAATTTACTCACACCGCAGAGCGGTGGGGTATTTACCCTCTTAGTTCAAATAAATAGAGGCGGTGCTTCGCACCGCCTCTATTTATTTGGGTTTTGATTTGTTCTAACTATCTTTTTGATTGCTGCAAGTACTTTGTCTAGTTCTCCTAAGACCAAAAAGATAGATGCAGCACTTAGTGCCGCATCTATCTTTTTGGTCTTAGATTACTTAGCTGCTGGTGTTTTTTTTGCAGTTGAAGTTTTTTTGGTAGTTGTGGTCTTTTTAGTGGTTTTTGCTGCGTTTTTTGTGGTTGCTGTTGCCTTAGTAGCCGCAGTCTTAGTAGTTGCTTTTTTTGTCGTGGTCTTCTTCGTATCGCTAGAAGTTGCCTTAGTTCGCTTACTAGTGCTTTTGCCAGATTTACTTGCCAACATAGAGAGAGCCTCTTCTACAGTTAGCCCTTCCACAGTTTGCTCTTTGGTTAGCGAGACATTTACTTTGCCATGTTTGACGTATGCACCATACTTACCATCGAGAACCTCGATCGCCTCGCCATCATCGGGATGTTTACCGAGAGACTTTAAGACTTTCGCCGCAGCCGCACCACGTAATACCTTAGGCTGCGATAGAAGTTCTAAAGCACGTTCAAAAGTAATTGTGTAAGGATCGTCTGTAGACTTCAGCGATCGATTATCATCCTTGTCACCATTACCTTTAACATGGCAAACATAGGGACCAAATCGCCCTGTATTTACAAAAACACGATTGCCAGTATCGGGATGTGCGCCCAAAGTGCGCGGCAAAGCTAGTAATTTCACCGCAATATCGACAGTGACTTGTTCGGGTTGCATTCCCTTAGGTAACGATGCACGTTTGGGTTTAGGAACCGCATCTGTTGCTTGACCTAGCTGTACATAGGGGCCATATTGTCCCATCATCATGAAGATTGGCTCATTAGCTTCAGGATGAATTCCCACTTGATCGGGACCTTCTAGCTTCTGTTTGAGCAGAAGTTCGATCTTTTCGGGAATCAAATCAGAAGGGGTGTAGTTTTGGGGAATCGAAGAATTAACTGTGCGATCGCCTTCTCCAACTTGGATATAAGCGCCAAACTTACCGATTTTGACTTTGACATCATCATCTAAACCTTCAAGACGAACGGTTCTGGCTGATTCACCATCGATCAGACTATCGCGGGATTTTACTTGTCCACTTAAGCCTTGTTCACCTGAATAGAACTTCTTGAGATAGGGAAGCCATTCCACACTGCCTGTAGAAATATCATCAAGGGTTTGCTCCATTTTGGAAGTGAAGCTAGGATCGACTAGATTCGGGAAATGCTCCTCTAATAGACTCGTCACCGCAAAAGCAGTAAACGTGGGAATCAAAGCGTTATTCGTAAGCTGAACGTAACCGCGATCGCAGATTGTGCCGATAATACTGGCGTAGGTACTAGGGCGACCGATACCTTCACTTTCAAGCATCTTTACGAGAGCTGCTTCAGTATATCTGGCAGGGGGTTGGGTTTCATGACCAACGGTATTTAGTTCGCGACAAACAGGACGATCGCCAATTTTGAGCGGTGGTAACATCACCTCCTGTTCTTCGAGAGCTGCATCGGGATCGTCCGATCCTTCAACATATGCCCTGAAAAAGCCAGCAAAATCAATGCGTTTGCCAGAAGCACGAAATAGAGCATCTTCAACGGTTAGTTGCACGCTGAGCATGGTTAACTGAGCATCCGCCATTTGCGAGGCAACGGTGCGCTTCCAGATCAGGTCGTACAGAGATAGTTCGCGTCCTGATAGTCCTGTTTCTTGAGGAGTACGGAAAGTTTCTCCCGCAGGGCGGATCGCTTCGTGGGCTTCCTGTGCGCCTTTGGATTTGGTGACATATTGACGCGGCTCTTTGCTTAAGAAAGTATTGCCGTACATTTTAGTGACGCATTGACGTGCAGCCGCGATCGCCTGTTGCGACAAATGCACCGAGTCAGTTCGCATATAGGTAATAAAACCTTGCTCGTACAGAGCTTGAGCTACGCGCATCGAGTCCCGCGCTGACAGACGCAGTTTGCGGTTTGCTTCTTGTTGAAGTGTTGATGTTGTGAAAGGTGGTGATGGCTTGCGGGTGGTGGGACGCTCATCAAGATTGCTGACCGACCAGACTTTGCCATTTAAGCGTTGTTGTAAAGCGATCGCCGCCGCTTCATCCAAAAGTAAAACTTTGCGACCTCTAGCAATTTTGCCAGTAGCCTCGTCAAAGTCTTTGCCAGTGGCAACATTAGTACCACCAACCGAGACTAACTGCACGGGAAATTCTTGCTTCGGTGCGTAAAGATTTGCTTTTAAATCCCAATAACTACCTGACTTAAAAGCACGGCGTTCGCGTTCGCGGTTGACAATTAATCTCACCGCCACCGACTGGACTCGACCAGCCGATAGTCCCCATGCAATTTTTTTCCAGAGCAAAGGCGAAAGCGTATAACCGACAAGGCGATCGAGAATGCGGCGAGTCTCTTGGGCATGGACAAGGCGATCGTCGATTTGGCGACAATTTTTCAATGCCCCTTTGATTGCCTCAGAGGTGATCTCATGAAACACCATCCGTTTAATCGGGACTTTAGGCTGCAAGATTTGCAGTAAATGCCAAGAAATACTCTCCCCTTCGCGATCTTCGTCAGTCGCCAGAATAACTTCTTTCACCCCTTTGAGAGCAGCTTTAAGTTCGCGAACGATTTTTTTCTTGTCGTCTGGCACGATATAAAGAGGCTCAAAATCTGCATCAACATTTACGCCTAGCTTTGCCCATTCAGAGGATTTTAGCTCCGCAGGAATGTCACTGGCTGATTGTGGCAAATCGCGCACATGACCCATTGATGCCTCAACTCGGTACTCGGAAGGCAAAAAGTTCCGAATGGTGCGGGCTTTAGTGGGCGATTCGACAATGACAAGAGTAGACATATTAGCCTGCAAGGTTCGCGATGATCAAAAATGAAAAATGAGCAAAATTAAAGGTTTATGAAATACCTTCTTAACCTATATACAATGTTTATGCAGAAAATTACTATTTTTAGCTAGACGGTAATTACTTTAATCTAATTATGCAAATTTAGAGTTGCCATTTTAACTAATTAGTGCGTATCTGCTAAATATCACCTCTAAATTTAGAGAATCTCGCGAGATTTTCTAGAGATTGATTACCTGGGTAAAACTCGCCATCAATTTCCCATGTCGGATAGCCTCTAATCCTTTTCGCAATGCAGAGTTCTCTCTGGGGATTAACACCACGCCGATCGCATTCAACTATATCTAATTGGCTGACAGCTTCCTGTCCAAAGCGTTGCTTTTGGTCGTAGCAATGAGGACACCAATAAGCTGTGTATACCTTTGCACCGATTTTGCGTAAATGTTTGGCTAAGGCGATTGCACTCGGTGTTGATGTTGTGGTGACTGGTTCACCTGTTTCTTGAGCGATCGCTGGCGCGATCGTCTGAGGAGCTAACGTTAGTCCTGAAAGGCTGGTAATGCTTGTGATGGCAAGACTAATTGAGATTAGAGATGAGGCACGATGAAACTTCATAGGTTGTTTGGGTTCAACGTTGCTATTGTAACCATAATAATAATTACAACTAAGATTTATGCCGCGCAAAGCATAACTTAAATCTTAGGAAATCAATACAGAATGTCAAAACTAGAAAATTTACGAATTGCGATCGTCCATGAATGGTTTGTGAGCTATGCAGGCTCCGAGAGAGTGGTCGAGCAGATTTTAAACTTATTTCCTAACGCTGATTTATTTGCGGTTGTGGATTTCTTAGATGATTCTAAACGGGGATTTATTCAGCATAAAAAAGTTACAACGACTTTTATTCAAAAATTACCCTTTGCCAAAAATAAGTTTCGGCAGTACTTACCACTGATGCCGCTAGCGATCGAGCAGCTTGATTTGTCGGCATACGATCTCATTATTTCCAGTTCCCATGCTGTTGCAAAGGGCGTATTAACTTCACCGCATCAGTTACATATTTCCTATGTGCATTCACCGATTCGTTATGCATGGGACTTACAGCATCAATATTTACAAGAGTCGAATTTAGAACGGGGTATCAAAAGCTGGATTGCGCGATGGATTTTGCATCAAATGCGGATTTGGGATACGCGGACGGCAAATGGAGTTGATTTATTTATTGCTAATTCTGAGTTCATTGCCCGCAGGATTCAGAAGGTATATCGGCGATCGGCGCGAGTAATCTATCCGCCTGTGGATTTGCAAAATTACGCAATTCAAGAACAAAAACAGGATTTTTATCTCACGGCTTCGCGGTTAGTTCCCTATAAACGCATTGATTTAATAGTAGAAGCTTTTTCGCAAATGGGCGATCGCCAATTGATCGTCATTGGTGATGGGGAACAGATGGCAAAAATTAGATCGAAAGCAGGACGTAATATCAAGTTTCTGGGGCATCTTGAACCATTACAATTACGTGAATTTATGCAAAATGCTAAAGCCTTTGTATTTGCTGCCGAAGAAGATTTTGGAATTACGCCAGTAGAGGCACAAGCTTGCGGTACACCCGTCATTGCCTATGGGCGAGGTGGAGTTTGTGAATCTGTGCGGGGATTAGATGGCGATCGCCCTACGGGGGTATTTTTCCCCAAGCAAACAGCAGAAAGTATTTGTACTGCGGTGCTAGAGTTTGAAAAATCTGGCGATCGGATTACACCAATAGCTTGTCGTGAAAATGCAATGCGCTTTTCGACCGAAAGATTTCAAGCAGAATTTCTCAGCTTTGTCCAACAGGCTTGGCGAAATCATCGCAGCCATAGCAAAACCTAGAAGAGAGTTGCGGCGTAACTCTCTTCTAGGTTGTTATAAAACTTGATGACAATTAAAAAAGTAAGGGCAATTCATGAATTGCCCTTACTTTTTTAATCCGTTAGTTTTTCCCATGCCGATCGCGCTGCTTTTTGAATGCGGCTGACGGTTTTAGTTACTTTCTTTTCCAGCTTTTTCTCGACATTTTCTAGAGCCTCATTCACTGACTCAACCGCCCAACTATCAAATTCTTCTAGACGATCGCGCACCACATCAACCTGTTTATCTACAGTTTTATGGGCTTTTCTCAGATTTTTTTGATACTGCTGCTGCGCCACATCCGTGACTGTATGCAACGTTTTTTCGATCTGACGTTTAATGTCTTTCTTTGGCATCGCTATAACTCCTGAGCAGGTCACTGCAAAAGCGTTAGTTTCATTTATCATATCGCTATAGCTGGTTTAGCAAGTATGGCGATGATACAAGAATTTAATGAAGATTTCTTTCAACAGGGATTAACTAAAGCTAAATCAGGCGATCGCTATGGTGCTATACAAGCGTTTAGCTGCGCGATCGCTTCTCGTCCTGAATTTGCTGAAGCCTATTATCAACGTGGACTCGTTTTATTCGATCTTGGCGATCGCCAAGGGGCGATTGCTGACTATGATCAAGCTCTAAAGTTGAAACCTGATGCGATCGATGTCTATATCGCCCGTGGCATAACTCGCATTGCCCTCGCCGATATCATCGCCGCCCAAGCCGATATTGCTCAAGCGCTGGAGATTAACCCTAAATCAGCGATCGCCCATCAGTTACTCGGCTTAACTTATAAACAACAAAATCAAATCGAAAAGGCGATCGCGACTTATAAGCAAGCTGCCAACCTGTTTTTAGAACTACG
>CAIJEA010000427.1 GCA_903819605.1 uncultured cyanobacterium
GCGATCGGGATGAAATGTGCCACGGCTACGCAGTTTTGTATCAATTGGGTTAATCCCTGAGGCTTTGAGGCGGACGAGGATTTCGGTCGGGGATTGAATAGTTGGCTCTTTTACTTCAGCAAGCTGCAACATATTGGGATCGCCTGCTGCGTTCATCAAAATTGCTTTCATTATGTTTTCCTAAAAAAATATCGATATCTTTAAGCCACAAAATGGGATGCACCGCAAAGGGCGGCATCCCATTTTAATTATTAAAATAGCCAAGCCTCTAAGCTAGGAATAAAGAGATGATGTGTCTCGCCATAGCGAGACACATCATCTCTTTATTCCTACTATTTACTGTGGTGGGGGATTTGTAGACTTAGTGGAGCTTGGGGTCGGGGGTTGACGAATTGTATTGCTATCTCCAGTGCGGGGAGCATTCTGTACAGCACGAGTTTGCCAGTCACCAAAGAACCGATTCATCGCAGTAAATCCTAAAATTGCTGCTCCACTCATAATTGCTAATAACACAATTATGGTTGTCCAAGCCTCAACGATCTCAGCAATGCCATAGCGAGTGCGATAGGGATCGATTTTGCATAGATTATCGCGATCGCGTGCAGTGATAGGACGGCGAAACCTTAAGCGATGGTCGTCAAGTTTTTCTAATAAAATCCAACCTGCGTGAGATTCTTCCGCACAAACTTTGTTTAAGACTTTGCGACTGCGAAAACCGCCACTATTTGTACGCAAAATCTTAAATTCCCAACCTTTGTGTTGATCGCTAGACGTGTTGGACTCGTAGCGAGTGAGGCTCTCTTCTTCCACTTCTTCCCGCCGCTTATTACCTTGTTTTGCTCGAAATATTCTATCGATAATCACGGATTGAATCCCAACATCGAGAATGATAGTACTGATGATGATTGCATTGACGGTCAGCATATGTGCATGACTAGTACTTTACGTAGCATGTTTTGAGGATTAGGATTGGTGACGCTATGCATAAACAATTCTAACCAAATGTTAAGGCTTTAACTTGAACAATGCTGATACTACTTTAAAAAATAATAATTGCAGCAGGATCTCAGCTTGATAGTCTGCAAAAGTATACATGTTGATGCAGGGTATTGCACTCAAGATATTGCCTGTAAAATTGCCTGAAATATTAACTATAGCAATGCAAGTTTTGCTTAAGAAATAAAAAAGGCGGCGCGAAGCGCCGCCTTTTTTATTACGTCCGAACAAGAATGGTGACGGCTATATTCTAATTTTTGAGGAGATCGCGATATGATTAATAAATAAAAATAAGCTGTAAGCTTTTGATAAATCACCTATGAACTCTATTGTCTTGATGGCAGAAGTATTGACCGATCCTGAGCTTCGTCGTACTCCCGATAATCAAAGCTCGATCGCTTCATTTCTAGTTCAGTTTGCAGGCGGACGTGCCGAAGATGCCCCTTATCGTATCAAGGTTGTGGGCTGGAATAATTTGGCAGATGAAATCATGGAAAAATATCACAAAGGCGATCAGGTCGTAGTTGAAGGTCGCTTACGTCTTGATACAGTCGATCGCGGTACTTATAAAGAAAAACGAACCGAACTAATTGCCCAACGTGTACATGGATTTGGAGTTGGGGGCAGTACGTCTGAAACGACCTCTGTATCTGCTACACCCGCAAGGAGTTCTAGTAAATCGACAAATGCCTCTGCTCCTAGCAATGCTGTACCGATGTCAACCTATGTTCCTGTTGCCTCGCCTGCTGCGGAGGCTCCCGACTATGACGATATTCCGTTTTAAGTAAAAGTTTTTGCCAATCTTACGGCGCTTGGCTCTCAAACTCAAACCAATAAGAATTTTGAAAGCGTTGCTCCGCAACGCTTTCAAAATTCTTATTGGATAGGTAATTGCTATTAAACACGCTCAGCCAACATAGATTGCTGGCTGAGCGTAGTCAAAGCCTAATATTTAGCTTGTCTGTTAATCATGGTTAACTGCGCTTCTCTTAGAGAGGTGTATAGACTGGGATGATCATTTCGCAAGTTCTCATAAAAATGCTTGCATCAGTAATTGGGTTCTGCCATCCATACTTTCCTGAGGGAAGCGATCGCTAACGCAGAGGAGTGATCCTTTCTAAAACTTGCTCAGCAGATAATAATCTTGAAATTCGTACCTGTGCGATCGCTGCCTTACTACTGTCATTACTCACAATGCGATCGCTAGTATTAGTTAAATCTTCTGGGATCGCTTCAATCGCTTGAATTGCCTCTTCAACCTTATAAAGCACCATTTCCTCTCTACCATCCACAAGATAGACACCAACGGGAATAATGATCGGTCTACGTCGCCATGCCATATCATTCCATAAGCCCGAAACCTCCCATACTCTTCGCACCCGCCAACCTTGAGACAGAAAAAAGTACTTCATAATTTAAAGTCAGATAAAAGGACAATTGGCGCTTAGCGCCAATTGTCCTATAAATAAAAAGCCGATGATGAGATTTGAACTCACGGCCTGCTGATTACGAATCAGCTGCACTACCCCTGTGCTACATCGGCAGGATATATTTAGC
>CAIJEA010000428.1 GCA_903819605.1 uncultured cyanobacterium
ACAACCCTACTGCTCTGAGATGAATCCCATTGAATTGGAATGGTTGCATTTAAAGCGTGACCATCTTTCTGGGCAAATGTTCGACTCTGAGGATAATTTAATGTGGGGTTTAGAAGATGCTCTTCATTCCCGTTACGATTCCCTTGGTTTTGATACTTCCTATTTTGAGTTTTCTTATGCTTAGCTACTTAGTTTCGCTAATCTTACCCATCGATTTTCTCCTGATAGTTTGCCGCCAAATGGTAAGTAGAAATTCTCGAATGATAGCTGTCCTGTGGGAGATTGTCGGTACATGAAATTTTATTTGTGCAAGGGTTTTACTTACTTTTCCTGCTTTTTCTTGCATCGTATCAGTTTTCGATCTCCTTGGAAACCATTGCTTGTATGCTTTTCTTGCTTTTTCAGTAAGCCCTAAGTATAAATAATTATAAGGAAGAAATCGGTAGACGGAATCCAAAAATTGCTCCATTGGGATGTCGATTTTCTGCCCAAACTGAACCATCATGTGCTTCTATAATTTGACGGGTTAGGTAAAGTCCCAAACCAGAACCCTTAGCTTGGCGATCGCTATGTCCCTGATAGAACCGATCAAATAAGTAAGGTAATTCAGTTAAGGTAATGCCCGGTCCTGTATCGAGTACTTTACAGACATGATGCGTCGAGCCAGCTTCAAAAATAACTTCCACTTTGCTACCGCGCGGTGAATGGTTAATTGTGTTAGTTAACAGATTGGCAAATACTCGGTGAAGTTGCAACGCATCTCCATTGACCCAAAGAAACTGCCGAAAGTCTGAGTCGCCATAGTGAAATGAAATGTGAATGCGCCGACTCGCCGCTAATTCCATTAGAGTGCTTGTGACATCCTCAGCAATACTGACTAGATCGATAGGTGCGAGGTGAAGTTTAATTCCTTCCGTATCATTGCGATAGACATCTAGAAGAGTTTCTATCATTTGCAAGCTATTCTGATGGCTCCGAATCATCGTGGCGATCGCATTTTTTTGCGCGGGTACGATTGGGCCAAAATCCGATCTTTGTAGAGCTTTTAATGTTTCTATTGCTCCTAATAACGGTGTTTTTAGATCGTGGGTAAGAGTAGATGCAAAATCTTCTCTTACGCTGGCTAGCTTCTCTTGAGCTAGCAATTTTTCTTGCTGCTGTAATAGTGTTTGTTGATATGAACGATTGCGATCGCAAAAAAATCCAGTCATAATCAAAGCCAGACAGGCAATTAGGCGACTGGCAATAGTTGATGCTCGACTCTCGTAACGAGGAATCCAGATATTTAGCATTGTTAAAAAACAGGCAAGTGCCGTTGCTTGAAATGTAGCAAAGCGACCAAATCGATTGTTAACTAATAGAATTGGAGCAGTATAAAGATAGCCAAATACATAGTCTGCTGGAGTTAAAAACTCCAGTACAATGACAATCCCAAATAATCCTATGATTGATTGAGATATGCCAAAATGACGATTTTTTAGATATTTTAATATCAAAATTTGAGATTCTTATTTCGCAGATTTAAGATTACTTCAAAATATCAGATTAAATCTAGATCGTATTAAGTTTAGAGATATATTTTTATCTAAACAAATGTTTATATTGGAAATCTTTAGATATATATTCTATCTAAACACTAGATATATATGTATCTAAACATTGTTTAGATACATATATACAAGTTATATATAACTAACTAAACACAAAATTATACTCCTCTATAACTTGTGAAGTCTGGTCAGATCTGAAACAATAGCCTGAGAGATGTTATGGGTTTAATAGATTTTAAATTCAGAAATTTAAGGTCTACTAATTGTCATCAGACTCAGTATGTTTATTGATTAAAAGTATTTGTAATAGTAAAACAATTACTTTTAACAACAATCTTCTTGCTTCAAATTCATTTTTCGGTTAGCGCTCTTTCCGAATAACTATTGATTACTGATGTTGTATTTATGCAAACCTCAAAGAATTCTACTTCTACCCGTCTGCCAAGCGGTATCCGCGAATCTCGCAGGCACACCCCAAAAGTCAATGTGAGTGGTTTGTATCAGCGAGCAATTCGAGATGCATTCGTTAAACTCGATCCGAGAGTTCAAGTTAGAAACCCAGTCATGTTTGTGGTTTGGGTTGGCACAATTATCACTTTCATCATGACATTCGATCCCAATATTTTTGGTGTCGTAGCGGGAGACAATCAAAACTTTTTTAATGGATTGATTACCTTCATTCTGTTTTTTACTGTAGTATTTGCTAACTTTGCCGAAGCAGTTGCCGAAGGGCGAGGTAAAGCACAGGCAGACGCGCTGCGTGCTACTCGCACCGATTCGATCGCTCGAAAGATTCTGCCAAACGGCTCTATTCAAGAGGTTACTTCAACCGAACTACGTCAAGGCGATCGAGTCAAGGTAATTGCAGGAGATATTATTCCTGCTGATGGGGAAGTCATTGATGGAATTGCTTCAGTAGACGAATCAGCAATTACGGGTGAATCCGCTCCTGTCTTAAAGCAGCCAGGTACAGATATTATGAGTTCTGTGACGGGCGGTACTAGAATTATTTCTGACGAACTGATCGTCAAGGTGACATCTGACCCCGGCAAAGGCTTTATCGATCGCATGATTGCATTGGTAGAAGGTGCTGAGCGTACTAAAACCCCCAATGAAATTGCGCTCACAGTACTACTTGCTGTGCTGACATTGATCTTTTTAGTAGTAGTGGCAACAATTCCTCCTATTGCTGTTTATTCCAATGTTCCTGTCAGCATCGCCATTCTGATTTCGCTTTTGGTGGCTTTGATTCCCACTACTATCGGGGGATTATTAAGTGCGATCGGGATTGCGGGAATGGATCGAGTCGCTCAGTTTAACGTAATTGCTACCTCAGGACGAGCCGTAGAAGCCTGTGGCGACATTAATACGCTTATTTTAGATAAGACTGGCACAATTACCCTAGGCAATCGCTTGGCTGATGAATTCATTCCTGTCGGTGGGCATTCTCCAGCCGAACTGGCAACCGTATCATTAGATGGGAGCTTATTTGATGAAACCCCAGAAGGGCGCTCGATTGTAACCCTAGCCAAAAGTTTGGGAGCTAAATCCGATGTCGATCTCAACACTGCTAAAGGGGTTGAGTTTTCCGCTCGGACGAGAATGAGCGGACTCGATCTTCTAGATGGTACTGAAGTTCGTAAAGGAGCGATTGATGCGATCAAAGGGTTTGTAAGATCTCGTGGTGGCTATATTCCTCCTGACCTAGATGCAGCTTACGAAAAAGTGTCCAGATTAGGTGGAACGCCCTTAGGAGTCTGTAAGGGCAATGAAGTATTCGGAGTGATTTACTTAAAGGATATTGTCAAACCAGGACTTCGCGATCGCTTTGACCAGTTGCGACGAATGGGTATTCGCACGATCATGCTAACAGGCGACAATCGGATTACAGCTTCAGTAATTGCTGAGGAAGCAGGAGTTGATGACTTTATTGCCGAGGCTACTCCTGAAGACAAAATGGCGGTGATTCGCGCAGAACAAGCCGAAGGGAAGTTGGTCGCGATGACTGGTGATGGAACGAATGATGCGCCAGCTTTGGCTCAAGCCAATGTTGGTGTAGCGATGAACTCTGGTACTCAAGCGGCAAAAGAAGCCGCCAATATGGTGGATTTGGATTCCGATCCAACCAAGATCATTGATATTGTCACTATTGGCAAACAATTGCTGATTACGCGAGGAGCCTTAACAACCTTTTCCGTAGCTAATGACATTTCTAAGTACTTCGCGATTATTCCTGCCATGTTTACTGGCATCGGTTTAGAGAGTCTAAACGTCATGGGCTTAAAGAATCCTCAGTCTGCCATTTTGTCAGCACTAATTTACAACGCTCTCATCATTCCTGCTCTAATTCCTTTGGCCCTTAAGGGAGTAGCATTTCGTCCCCTCTCAGCCGATCAGCTTCTTACGAGAAATATTTTGATTTACGGGCTTGGTGGAATTATTGCTCCCTTTATCGCGATCAAGATTATCGATGTACTGATTACAGCCGTCCATCTTGCCTAGTAATTTCTATTCTTTATTGAACTGCTATGAACTCTCAATCTCTTCCAAAACTCATCTCAGATATGCAGTTGTACCTGCGAAAACATCCGAATTCCTTTCGTATATTTCTGACGCTATTCCTGAATCTTTTCCTAGCTCAAGCAGTTTATGCTGCTGCCGATGGCAATGGTCTTACTCGTCTTAATTCCTATGCGATCGGGCTACTGTCTCTAGTTACAGTCGGACTAGCAGTCTACTTGCTTGCCGTTATGTTTCAACCCCAGCGTTTCTAGTTTTTTGAAGAATTAATTTGGAGAATGAATAAAGATGGGCGACCTAATCTATATAGCTACGATTCTCGTTTGCTTCGTGGGCTTTTTAGGACTGATTAAGGCATTTAGTTGGCTATAAGGAAAAAAATATTATGCTGTTTGGCATCTCTCAAGTAACGATCATTTGTTTAATTATCGCGATCGCTCTGGTTGTCCCCGTAGGCAGCTATATCTATAAAGTTTTCACTGACGAGCAGGATTGGCTACCTGAAAGTCTAACCTATCGTTTGTTAGGAATTAATCCACGGGAGCAGATGACTTGGCAGCGTTATGCCCAAGCATTAGTTCTATCCAATTTGGCACAGGTGCTTCTGATTTATGCCCTTTTCCGATTGCAGGACATTTTACCTCTAAATCCTGATAACATTCATCCAGCGATGTCCCCTGATTTGGCGTTTAACACGGCTATCTCCTTTGTTACTAATACTAACTGGCAGGCCTATGGAGGCGAAACTACGCTATCCTACTGCAACCAAATGTTGGCAATTCAGTTTCCAATGTTCGTCTCGGCAGCAACGGGGCTAGCTGCGGGGATAGCGACAGTTCGAGGATTTGCCCAAAGTGGTTCTAACCAATTAGGAAACTTTTGGGTAGACGTTACTCGCAGCATTTACCGCATCTTTCTGCCAGTTTCTCTGATCTTGGCTTTGTTTTTTGTTTGGCAAGGAATGCCACAAACGTTAGATCCCGCAGCCGTTGCAACTACATTAGAAGGTGCAACTCAGACGATCGCCATTGGTCCTGTGGCAAGTCTGGAATCGATTAAGCACTTGGGGACGAATGGTGGTGGCTATTTCAACGTCAATGCAGCACATCCCTTTGAGAATCCTAATCCTTTAACAGATACCTTAAATATTTTCTTGATGCTGTTTATTACCCCTGCCTTGACCTATGTATTTGGCAAGTTAGTAGGGCGACGCAAGCAAGGATGGGTCTTCTTTGGTGTTTTCTCGGCATTGTTCGTTATGTTTTTACTGATTGCGTATCCAGCAGAGCAGGCGGGTAATCCATTACTTACGGGAGTAGATCAAACTGTTAGTGCCGTCCAAAGTGGTGGCAATATGGAAGGTAAAGAAGTCCGATTTGGAATTGCCCAAACCAGCCTATTTGCAGTTACTACTACGGCAGCAACGACTGGTAGTGTAAATGCAATGCACGATAGCCTCACTCCCATGGGAGGGTTTGCGACTATTTCGGAAATGATGCTAAACGTAGTATTTGGGGGCAAAGGTGTAGGTCTAATCAATCTGATTCAATACGCTATCATTACAGTGTTTCTCGTAGGGCTAATGGTAGGGAGAACTCCTGAACTTCTCAATAAGAAAATTGAAGCAAGGGAAGTTAAATTTGCCTCCGTATCCTTACTAGCACATCCAGCCTTAATTTTAGGCTTCACAGCTCTAGCTCTAGTGACACCAGATGCGCTTAAAAGTCTTGCCAATTCAGGTCCCCACGGCTTTACTGAAATGCTTTATGCTTACACTTCAGCTACCGCCAATAACGGCTCTGCTTTTGCTGGACTGAGTGCCAACACGCCGTTCTTCAATACAACTTTAGGTTTAGCTATACTCTTTGGGCGCTTTTTTAGTCCGCTCATTCCGTTATTAGCTGCCGCAGGTGCACTAGCAATCAAACCTAAAGTTCCTGCTAGTGCGGGTACGCTTTCTACCGATACATTTTTGTTTGGTTCGCTCTTGTTTGCCACAATTGTTATCGTTGGTGGACTAACATTCTTTGTCACCCTAGCACTAGGTCCTGTCTCAGAGCATTTCCAGATGTTAGCTGGAAAGACTTTCTCCTAAACATTCTTATCTACTGAAACCTACTTTGCAGGTTTCAGTAGTTGCCAATTTATCTATCTATTTTTCTATTGTTTGCTAAATATATGGAAGCTCAATCTTCGCGATCGTTCATTTCTCTCGTCAGACAATCAATTCTGATTTCTATATGGTTTTGCCTGCTTACGGGGCTAGTCTATCCTTTGCTTACAACTGGTATTGCGAATATCCTCTTTCCCTATCAAGCTAAGGGCAGCTTAATTACGGTCAATGGTAAGATCGTCGGTTCTGAATTGATCGGTCAGAACTTCACAAAGCCAGAGTACTTCCATCCGAGACCAAGTGCCACCAGTACTACCGATAGCAATGGCAAAACAGTCCCTGCTCCCTACAATGCAGCTAACAGTAGCGGCAGCAATAACGGACCTACGAACGATAGTTTTATTAAAGGAGTAAAAGATGCGTCAGATGCTTATCGCAAAGAAAATGGGCTAGCTACCGAAGTCACTGTACCAGTTGATGCGGTAACAGCCTCTGGTTCAGGACTCGACCCCGATATTTCAATTGCCAATGCGAATATTCAGGCTTCTCGCGTTGCAAAAGCAAGAGGAATTACGCTCGAGCAGACGCAAGATTTGATTCGCAAAAATACTACCGATCGCCAGTTAGGTATTTTAGGAGAGCCACGGATCAACGTACTGAAGTTGAATCTGGCATTGGATGCTCTAAAGCCTACGAGTTAGTCAAAATTAGAGAGAACTCAATTCTCTCTTAGATCGATTGTTTAAATAAAGGCTCAATAGGTGTTTCAGGGAGGTACTTTAGATTAAATGACTGAAATGCTTGATGCACAATGGTTTAACCTCAGAAATCTTCGACATCGGAAATGTTCACCATGAAAAGCATTAAGCCATTTATTATGTTTGATCTGCCCAAAACACCTATATAGCCATTATTCATCTCACAAAAAGTCGATCAATGATCTTAGATGTAGATTTCAAAATTAAAATGTGATTGTCAAAATATGATTACAAGTCAACATAGCCGCGCGATCGCTGTATTTTCTGATTTAGAAGCAGCAGGACAAGCATTAGATTCCTTGATTTTGAACGGGCTTCCCCTCGCTAACATTTTTCTGGTGGGTCAAGATATAACAGCTAACGACAAAACTAGGCGAATGGTACAAATGGAATATCAGGTCGAACATTTTCCTTCAGGAATGATTACAGGAACCACATTAGGACTAAAAAAAGGTTGGTTTGTTGGTAATTTCCTTGGCGGATCGGTTGGTTTGTGCTTAGGGTTTGGGATTTTGTCATTACCTGGGGTGGGACAAATTGTCTTTACCAGTGCAGTCATTTTTACGCTGATTAGTAGTGGAATTTGTACGGCTGCTGGCGGAGTAGTTGGAGCCTTAATTGGTCTAGCTCTGACAGAAAAGCAAGCTAATACTTATAACGCTCTGATTGCTCAAGGTAAATACTTAATCATTATGAATGCTTCCGAGACAGAACTCAAGCGTGCCGAATTGATACTTGATGCCCAAGAAATTCGTAAATAGCCATGAATATCTGCTCTTATTTACCTCTCACTAGACATCCATCTGGGCATCCATTGATAAGCGACAATCATCTTCCTCTTAATTCATCTTATCTACTTCGCGATCGCTATCGCATCCTCAATCTTATAGGCGAAGGAGGATTTGGCAGGACATTTCTAGCGGTTGATGAATTACAATCTCCACTTCTCTGTGTTGTCAAACAGCTTCTCCCCCATCACTCAATTCATCGACAAAAGATTCAAGCGCTCTTTCATCAAGAAGCACAGCGACTAGCTCAATTAGAAGGACATCCTCAAATCCCTAAATTGCTGGATAGCTTTGAGCAGGATGGAGAAAGTTTCATCGTGCAAGAATGGATCGATGGATGGACATTGCAACAGGAGGTAGCAGGTTCGATTTCATTCCATGAAATAGAAGTGCGAAAGGTTTTGCAAGAGATGCTGCCTGTTTTGCAATATCTCCACGATCGCCAGATCGTGCATCGCGATATTAAGCCTGACAATATCATTCGGCGAAAGTGCGATCGGCAAATGGTTCTGGTTGATTTTGGCGCTGCTAAGCAACTTGTTAACATCAGACCGATTTATACAGGAACGATGATCGGTAGTGTGGAATATGCGGCTCCTGAACAAATCAAAGGTCATGCGATCTTTGCTAGTGACCTCTACAGTTTAGGAGTAACTTGCCTTTATTTGTTAACTAAAACCTCTCCATTTGATTTGTATGACATTGTGGAGAATGATTGGAAATGGGAGGCATATTTGTCTCAGCCGATCGATCCCACCCTACAAACAATTCTCAATAAATTGTTGCAACCATCAGTCAGGCGACGTTACCAATCTGCAACTGAAGTGTTAACCGATCTCAATGCTTTATCCATGAGCAATGGACAGGTTGAAAAGGATATTCCTATAAATCTAGTATCCTCTACAAGCAATATAGAGAATTCAGATCGGAGTAAAACAACTCCCAATAAGCCAACAAGCAAATCAAATTTTTCGGTCAGTCCACTACTCCTATCAGACGATGCCGCAGATCAAGAAACTCCACTATTCGCTGACGATCTAGCTTCCATCAAGTCACTGCCCTTAGTTCAGCGCGTGTTGATTGTGGGCATTGGAACTTTTTTCGGTAGTGTGGCGATCGCCAGTCTATCGTTTTGCTTGAGCATCATTATTTTTACGCTTAGTGCGCCGCGATCTTCGGATGTTGATTCTGCAAGGAACAATCAAATAATCCTTGGTTTAGCCTCAGGAATGACAGGCTCAGTTGGATTGGCAGTTTTAGAGAACAGGCGACGAGCGCTTTTGAAAAAGAATGGTAATTCTCAAAGCGGGGACACAGATCAACACTGCGATAAAGAAAACTACTTTGGCTAAGGTCGTCTTTACCAAATTGCCAGTTTGGAAACGGGTGGCAAAATCTCTCCCGAAGATTCCTACGAGCAAATCAAAGCTCTTTGGACAAAGTTTGAGTCGGCAAGTCAGCAGCTACACATTGCCGTGCAAACTTCCTAACTCCACCAATAAAAATCTGATGGTTTTGTATGAGCATCGCTTATTTGAGAAATCGGGCAAAGGAACTGCGCCATACTCATTCAGAAGCAGAATATGAAGAACTATTGGAAAAACTCGCTCGCTACTTGAATATTATTCAAGATGGGGAGAGATTTACTGTAATTCACAAACAGAAAGTTCTCAACACGCTACGACAACTAGGAATTAAAACCCACCGTATAACTCAGCAATGAAACCGAAAGAAACATTTTTTGTTATTCCCACCTATCGCTTAAGAGATGTCGCCGAAACGATCGAAGAATACGATCGCAATTTCTGGGCAAATGGACATTCTCCTAAAATCATTATTTTTGACGATTCAAGTCTAGTTAACTATGAGAAGTACTATCCACTTCTCGAACAAACTAAAACCGTCAATGACATCTTTTATGTGGGGCCCCGTGAAAAAGAGCAGTTTATTACCCTCCTGAGCGATCGCTTACGGGATAAAAAACTTGATTCTTTGGTCAGAAATCTATTTCGTCCCAGCTATGGTGGCAATCGCAACTTTACGCTGATGTATACGCTTGGGCATTTGATGGTCAGTTCTGATGATGATATGCGACCTGATGCCCTCATCGAAACTAGTCCAGAATCCTTAACCAGCGATGAAATTTGTCGAGGTAAATTGTTCCGTAAAGGCGAAAGCGGCTACGTGCATCGCTCCTTTGATTTACTCACAGCCTTTGAGGATGTCTTGGGTAAAAAGGTCAGTCAAATTCCTGAAAACTACGAGATTGGCGAACTCGTTGTGGACAGCACCATGGATCTGGAAACTAACACGACCAAGGGTTATTTTCGGGAAAGTTCGCTCCTATTGAGATCGGGACATATCTCTGAAGATGCGATCGTGAAAATGGCGCAAACCTTCCGCACTGGAACCAATGACATTGATACGCTGGACTTCGTGCAGATGTATCTCAATAACGATAGCCAAATCAATCCAGATGATTTGAATGAACTGTATGTTTTGGTTAATTTCCGCCCCGTTGTCACCAACAAAAACTGGCGCATGGATTGTGGTGTCGCTGGCTATGACAATCGCTTAGGTTTACCTCCATTCTTTCCGACGAGATTGCGATTTGAGGACTACATTTACAGGCTTTGGATACAGCAAGAAAACATTGTGGCAGCCCATGTCGATGCGGTGCAGAATCATAATCGCAACAACTATATGCGTAGTCCCTTGGTGAGTGAGATTTTCAATGAAGAAATTTCTAACTTACTAAAGCGAAAGATTAAAGATAGTCTTTATCACCTCGATGATTTGACCATCAAATTTGGCTATAATGGAGATGTAACTTTGGAAGATTCAGAGGAAATCTTACAGAAAATCACGACGACCCATACCGAGATCGTCAAAGCCGCACAAAAGGCACAGGATGAAGACCGTAAGGAATCTCTTCAACTCTTTGCCGCAAATTTATCGAGAGTCTTCTATGGATTTGAGCCAGACTTCTTTCAGCAAAATGTTTCGAGAATCGTGGATGATGTAGTGAGTCAGTTTCATGCTGCTCTAGAGATTTGGCCGACATTGGTAGAAATCTGTTACTTCCAGAAGGATAAACAGGATTTGCCTCAAGTTAGAGTTAACAATCAAAAGCTCAAAACTAGAAATGGCGCTAAATCAGTGTGAGTAAATGTGGCACAAATCTCGCGTCACATCTACCTAAAACCTAAAAGTAGAGACAATCAAATGTTTGCTTTAACATCATATGCGCGAAGATTTTGCCTCCACGCTTGCCCTATTCATCGCAAGATATCATATGTTGCCCTTCAAGAACTCAAATGCTTTATAAAAGCTTGCTACGGTAAGGTATTGTAATTACGAATTCAGTGAATTCACCAAGTTTACTATCGATCGCGATCGCACCTTGATGCTGCTTAACGATAATGTCGTAGGTGAGAGAAAGTCCTAATCCAGTTCCCGAACCTGGAGGTTTAGTTGTGAAAAAAGGATCTAGTATTTTACTTTGGATTTGAGGATCGATCCCACAACCATTATCACGAATGCGGATTTCAACCTGTTCAACAACTAGTTTCGTTGAAATAATCAATGTTGGAATATATTTAATATCTGCTTCAGATTTTTTGAAACGGGTCGCATCAAATGCATTATCAATTAAGTTAATGAAAGCTCGGAGCAATGTGCTGGGAAATACTTCTATTAAACCTATATCATTGTCATAGTCAGCTTGGATATCTACTTTAAATTTAGCATCCTGCACCCACTTGGCATAAACCACCAGTTTTATCGACTCTTTGAGTAGATCGTTAATTTGCTTTAGTTCGGTGGAATATTGATGGGGATCGGTTCGAGCATGTAGCATCATGCTTGTAATAATATCTGCGGCACGTTGGCTATGATGGCGAATAGTACTAGCATTCTCCTGTAAATCAGCGATCAATGTTTCGATAAAATTAGTAGTTTGGGAGTCTTGCATTTCCATACTAGGCTGAAGAATTTCTAGAAGCTCATGGGTTAGCTCTATAGAACCTTCAGCATAATTTTTGACAAAATTAAGGGGATTACGCAATTCGTGAGCAACTCCTGCCGTAAGCGTACCAAGAGAAGCCAACTTCTCTTGGGCAATAATCTGTTCTTGGGCAGATCTTAGCTCAGCAGTTCTTTCTTCTATGCGATATTCAAGGGTGAGGGAATATTCTTCAAGTTTTTGATTCGCTTGTCCAAGTTCTTGATTCAGTTGGGATAATTCTTGTAAAAGTCGATCGCGTTCTAATTCTGATTGTTTGCGATCGCTAATATCCTTAACAACACCGATGAGTTGCCATTCATCAAGAGAGACATTATGATGCATGATTCCCCAAACAGCAATCCAGCATACTTTACCATCTAGTCGTTTAATCCTATACTCAATCTGGTATGGAGCACCTGTCTCAAAGGTATCGGCGATCGCCCTTGTTACTTGCTCGTAATCATCTGGATGCACCATAGACAGGAAGGTGTCGCGATCGTTGGGAAAAGTACCAGGAACAAAGCCAAAGATTTCTTGAGAACGATCTGACCAATAGAGATATCCTTTCTGCATGTTGCAACTCCAACTACCCATCTTCGCAGCTTCTAGAGCTATTTGGAGTCTGAGTCTCTCTTTTTGTAACTTCTCCTGACTTACGCGAATCGATTCTTCCGCTTGTTTCCGTTCTGTGATATCAAGAGCTACACCAATGATCCGAAGTCCAGAACCCCATTGATCTTGAACTACTTTCCCATTCACGGCGACCCAACGTATTTCGCCATGAAGATGGTTAATGCGATATTCAACCTTATAGGGAGATTGCGTCGTCAAACTATGGGCAAGGGCATTAAATACCCGTTCTTGGTCATCGGCATAAACTAGTTTTAAGAAAGATTCGCGATCGCCTGGAAATGTCCTAGGAGCATATCCAAAAATAGCTTCGGTTCTCTCTGACCAGTAGCCTGTATCCATATTAGATTCCCACGTCCCCATCTCCGCAGCTTCTAGAGCCACTTGCAACCGTAATCTTTCGGATTGTAAATTTTGTTCAGCGATTTTGCGATCGCTAATATCTTGAATGACACCAATGTAATACTGCGGTTCTCCAAGAATATCTCTTGCTAAAGAGACAGCCAAATTAGTCCAGACAATCTGCCCATCTTTACGGATGTAACGTTTTTCTATGACAAAGGTTTGGATTTCTCCTGAGAGCAACCGACGAGTGTTGTCATTGTCTATTACGAGATCGTCAGGGTAAGTCACTTCGGCAAAAGATTTTGATAACAGTTCAGCGTCTGAATAACCTACAATGTCGCAATATTTTTGGTTCATTTGCATATATTTACCATCGATCCTATTTTGAGAAATCCCAACGGCAGCTTGCTCAAAGGTAGCGCGAAAGCGTTCTTCACTTTCTTGTAGGGCAATTTCCGATTGTTTGTCGGCAGTAATATCATCAGAAATACAGATCAAATAATCAGGATTACCATGCTCATCGAATATAGGAACCTTAACTGTATGTAAAATCCTTCTCCCTAATGTCAAACTATCGATCGGCTCTTCAGGAATATCCTCAGTTATTCCCAATGCAAATGACGAACGATCCTTCTCATGAAAGAAGTCTGATTGCTCCTTCGGGAAAAAGTCATAGACTGTCTTCCCAATAGCTTGCTCTTTGCTGCACCCAAACATGCGTTCACAGGTATTATTCCACAATACAAATTTGCCGAAACTTTCTTCTTTACCACTTTTGACGAATAGGGCCAATGGGATATTTTCAATAATTGCTTCTAAAAAGTTACGTGCTTTTAGCAAATCCTGTGTTCGTTCTATCACACGTTGCTCTAGTTTTTCGTTTAATATTTGTAAATCTTCAAACGCTCGCATTCTTTCCAATTCAGCAACTGCTCGTGCCCCGAAAATGTGAAGCAACATTTCTGCCCGTTGAGGATTGGTTACCGATTGAGGATTAAGGGTAAATAAGACACCGAGCGATTTACCCGTAGTATCGCGTAGAGACACTCCATGGTAGCAATTCACATTCATGTCCTCCCATTTATCATTCTCAAATGGGAAATATTGCCTCATGTCATTACAGAAATAAGTACCTTCGCGTACTGTGAATTCACAGGGAGTATGGGCAATTTGATAGGTGAGTTTAGTAGGCTGAATCCGTTCGTCTGCATACCATGCTAGAGTTTCCAAATTTTCGCCAACCTGCTGCGAAATATAAACATGGGAGACATCAAGGGCGATCGCAATATTTTTTACTAATTCTGGAAAAAACTCCTTGCCAGTTACCGAAGCGGTAACTTCTAAAAGACTTTGGAGTGCTAATTCTGATTGCACGCGATCGCTAATATCTATAGCAATTCCCGCAGTGCCAATTGCCTCGCTACAATCGTTAATTACGGGAGACTTGATCGTCTCTAACCATTGATTCGTTCCGCTGGCGGTAAGGAAGTGTTCCTCAATCCGCTTTTGCATCCCAGAATCCATAACTTCGCGATCGTCTCGTCTATATGCTTCTGCTAGACTGCGATCCCAGATATCCAAGTCGGTAATCCCGACTAATTGGGAAACTTCATATCCAGTGGCACGAGCAAATGGTTCATTAACTGCCAAAAATCTACCATCACGATCCTTTAGCCAAGCAATGTGGGGAATGTTGTTGAGTAATGTTGATAGCTGTTGTTCGCGTTCTTTAGCTATTTCTTCACTTTTTTTGATCGCTTGCTCAGCTAGTTTGCGATCGCTGATATCTCTGACTAGTAATAAGACTTCATTTTCATTATATGGAACAACTCTAACTTCTTCCGTCTGGATCTCGCCATCAACGGATAGCTCCTGTTCGTAAAATTGTATGGATTGAGTTGCAAGAGAGCATCTAATCATCTCCATCCGTTTTTGAGCAATCTCTAGAGGTAAGCTTTCGTGAACCTTTGTGCCTATAAATTCTTCAGTTCTATGAATAACTCTATAGTTGTCTGGAGCTTGAAATTCTAAGTATGTTCCATTTTTGTCTATACGCATAATTAGATCTGGCAAAGCCTTAAATAGAGCTAACTTATGAGAATCTCTACTCCTGATTGCAACTTCCGAAAGTTTGCGATCGGTGATGTCGCGCACAATAATCAAAAAATCATCTCCACAAGGTATGAGCCTTACTTCTTCGTAACATTCGACCCCATAGCGTTGAAGTTTTTGCTCCCAGACCTGAAGTTCTCCAGTTTTCCTTGCTTGCTGTATGCGCTGCAACTCATGTTCTAGAATATCTGATGGAAGTATCTCCGATAAGTGTTGACTAATGGGCAAAAAATCAACTGTAGAAGAAGATGGCGGGATATAGTCTATACAAGTGCCATCGATTTTAACCCGAAGCAGCAAGTCAGGAATTGCGGACAGCATAGATCGATTTTCCTGTTCACTTTGCCGCTGTCTCGCTTCTGCTAATTTGCGATCGGTGATATCGGTAAGCGAGCCAACATAACTAATTATGTTCCCTTTAGGATCGATTTCTGGCAAAACTTGGCAGTAAAACCAGCAAATACTTCCATCAGGGCGTAAATAGCGTCCTTCCCCCTCATAATAACCTCCTAATTGAAATGCTTCATCCCATTCTCTGGGGATGCGATCGCGATCTTCTGGATGTAAGGTCTCAATCCAGCCCAGCCCCATAGCGACAGATGACGGTCTACCTGTCATGTCACTCCAACGGTTATTGACATAAACGCATTGACCTAATTCATCAAACCGAAAGATACCTACCGCCGCAACTTCAGTAAGCATTCGATAGCGTTCTTCACTTTCTTTTAAAGCAATTTCAGCTAATTTGCGCTCGGTAATTGTTTGAGCAAACATAATAATGCCGCCGATTTTATTGTCATCGGTATACCAAGGGTGGATTTCCCATTGCCTCCAAATGATCGCGCCATCAGCACGAATAAAGCAATCTTCATCACATCTTTCAATCGCTCCACCTAAACAGTGCTGATGAATTTCTCTCCATCGTTCGGGCAGTTCGGGGAAAATATCGTAATGCGATCGCCCAATAATATCTCGATCTACTAATTGATAGTCCTCCTTCCAACGCTGAGATGTAAGCAGATATCGCATTTCGCGATCGAACATTGCTACAGACGCAGGTGTATGCTCAACAAACAGACGGAGTTGTCTAGTGCGATCCTGTACCTGCCTTTCTAAGCTAGCATTCAAGACCTCTACTTTACATTTTGCCTGTTCAAGGGCTAAATATTGCTGTTCGATTTTGCGATCTTGCTCATACCGTCTTAAAGCCTCGGCTACAGTTAATTGCAAATCTGTCTCATTCCAAGGTTTCGATATAAACCGATAGAGGCTTCCACGATTAATCACATTACCAATATCTTCGGCACTTGCTTCCCCTGTTAGCATCACTTTAATGATTTCTGGATACCGATTATGGAGTTCGATCAATAACTCGTCGCCTTGCATCTCTGGCATAATCTGGTCAGCAATTATGAGCGAAATATGCATTCCATTAGAGAGGATATCTTCGACAACTTCTAGAGCCTCAGTCCCACTTTCGGCAATTTCAACATTACAATCAGGAAAACATCGAAGTAATTGCGCCCTAAGGGTAAGGAGAACATTACGTTCATTATCAACACAAAGGATAGTCGGATTAATCATGAGTTGTCCCTAAAGTCTTGTTAACAAAAAAGTGATAAAAATTTAGTGTTTCAGATTGCCAAAGTGGAACTAATTTATACATCTAGAAGGTAATCGCACTCTGAAGCGGCTACCCTGACTCATAGGTTTGATAAGATCGACATTACCTCCGTGAAGTTCTACGATTTGCTTTACAATTGTGAGTCCTAATCCCAAACCTTCATACTGGCGGTTGAGCCCGCTATCAATTTGAACGAAGGGTTGAAATAGCTTTTCTTGGTCGGTTGAAGAAATGCTAATACCTGTATCAGTAACTGAAAAATTAATCCAATATTTAAAATTCTGCTCTTCCATCTCTACATCTAGACTCACCTTACCGCCCATGGGAGTAAATTTAACAGCATTATTAAGTAAATTGATTAATACTTGTCTCATTCGCTCCTCATCAGCTTCAATAATCCCTATGTTTGGTGATATGTTTGTCGTAATTTGAATTTGTTTGTTCATAGCCTGTTGTTGCACATTGTCTAGGCTGGATTTACACAAATCAGCGATCGCAACAGGTTTTATATCTAATTTCATCTTGCCAGATGTAAGTTTTGAGACATCTAAAATGTCATTAATTAGTTTTAGAAGATGCCTACCGCTACTTTCAATGGCGGAGATCGCCTCCTCTTGACTTGGGTTAACTTCACCAAATACTTGATCCTGAAGACATTCTGCCATTCCGAGAATCGCATTAAGGGGCGTGCGTAATTCATGGCTTATCGTCGCCAGAAATTCATCTTTTAACTTGGCTAGTTGCATAAGCCCTGTATTGGCACGTTCAAGATTAGCATTTGCCCCCATCAGTTCCAGATTAGTTTGCTCTAAGTCCAACTGTTGTTTGACAAGTTGTTGATCCTGTTGATAGCTCCGTAAAGCTCCTGCAACAGTTAGTTTTAGATCCATCTCATCCCATGGTTTGGAGATAAACCGATAAAGACTTCCGTGATTAACCACATTACCTAAATTTTCGACACTGGCATGTCCAGTAAGCATTACTTTGAGAATTTCAGGATGGCGGGCATGAAGCTCAATTAAGAGTTCATCTCCTCTCATACTTGGCATAATCTGATCGACAATTACTAACGGTAGCTCTACTCCAGAAGCAAAAATATCCTCTACAACCTCCAAAGCTTCAGCACCACTTTCAGCAAGTTCAATAGTACAATCAGGAAAATGACGTATTAATTGATTTCTCAATGTGAGTAGGACATTGTGTTCATCATCTACGCAAAGAATTGTGGTTTTACTCATCGATCGACTCCAAAGATGGTACTGATTTCAATTGTGATAGTGTAGGGAGAATAACCAAGAAAGTAGTACGCCCTTTTTGACTGCGAACTTGAATATCACCATCATGCTTATGCACTATCTGTCGCACAATATCTAGCCCTAATCCACTACCAGCACCCCTCGGCTTAGTCGTAAAAAATGGCTCGAAAAGTTGAGTTAGTAGTTCCTCAGGAATTCCGTCACCAGAATCTGTAATTTCAACTACAACTCGTCCTTCTTGTTGCGTTATCGATATTTCTAATTGACCCTGCTGACCGATCGCATAGATCGCATTGTCAATTAAATTAACCCACACTTGAGTCAGCTCATCAGAGTTCCCAAGAATGTCAGGCACTTCACCATAGTTGCGGATTAACTCGATCCCCTGTTTTAGTCGATTTTGATAAAGTGTCAGGGCAATTTCAATACTATCTCTAAGTTGCACGGAACTTTTCTCTTCTGATTGCCTTTGATGGCTGTAGGTTTTCAGCGCAAAGACAATTTTAGCAGCACGATCTACTTCCTGTAGAATACAGCTTGTACTTTGATGTTGCAAAACCATGTTATAAGCTACCTCTAAAATTTCATCGCAGTTGGCTGCTTTTAGGATCGATTGATAGGGTTGTAAGTCTGGATTTGCTTGCAGTAAGGTGAGTTGAATGGCGATATTGTGAAAGTTGTCAATACCATCAGCTTCAAGGAGCAGTTCAAATTGTTTGCGGAGTTGCCGTTCTGCTTTGGTAGAGATTGTCTGTTGATTTTGCCGAGATGTTTTTACCAACTCTAAAAACTCTTCTTTCTGTTGAGGTGAAAGATTCTGGAGAAGGTCTGGAAGTTTCTGGAGGGAGACGTTAAGGGCTGACACAACATTATTAGTAGCTGAGCGAATTACTCCTAATGGCGTGTTAACTTCATGGGCAATGCTAGCCGTAAGTTGTCCCAGTACTGCCATTTTCTCAGAATGTATGAGTTCTCTTTGGGTAGCTTGTAGATTTGATAGGGCCTGTGAAAGTTCTTCGGTTCGTTCCGCTACTTTTTGTTCTAGGGTTAGGGAATAGTCGGCTAGTTGTTGTGATTGCTGTTGAAGTTGTGCTTCTGTCGCTTTGCGATCGCTAACATCGCGAGCCACCCAAATAACAGATTGATCGTTTAATGGAGAACATTTTGCACTAAAGAAATGCTCTTTATCTTGGATAACGATACTATATTCAGTTTCAAGAGTTCTTTGAGCTTTGAGAGTTTGACAGATCGTCAATAAAAATTGATTTGTTTGTTCGGGCGAGAAAAAATCTCCAATTTTTCTGCCGATCAACTGCTCAGCAGGTAGATATAAGTTATTGGGATTAGTAGGAGCGATCTTTTGATATGTTCCCGCTCGATCCATCACAAGCACAACATCGTCCATCCCTAAGAATAAACCACGAAGTTCAGCTTCAGATTCTTTTAATGCTGCCTCGGCTCGTTTACGATCGCTGATATCGCGAAAGCACCATATCCTGCCATAGGGATTGCCAAAGGAAGATTTTACTGTGGTAGAAGTCCGTTCTAAGACTCGCCCATCCTTAAGACATATTTCATCAAAACTAGTTTCATTTGGATGTTGATAGAGATACTCCACCTTCTTCAAAAACTCATCTGGTCGATCTAGACTATCCAACACAAATCTCAAAAGCTGGTAATCATCTTTGGTGTCAAGGATTTTCTGGGGAATACCCCATAGCTTGCTAAATCTTTGATTATAGGCACTAACTCGTCGATTTTCATCAATCACTAAAATGCCATCTGGAGAGGATTCACGCTGAGCCTCTAGGAAAGCGTTGCTTTGCTGAAGTTTGATGGCAGATTGTTGACTTTCTGAAAACAGTTGAGCAGTTTCGAGGGAAATCGCAACTTGGGTACAGATGAGGTTAAGCACTTCAAGGCGATCGCTTGTAAACGCTCCCACTGTCAAACTATTTTCTAGATATAAAATCCCCAGCAATTGCCCTTGCTTGAGAATGGGAGTACATAGAACGCTTTTGGGTTGGTGTTTAAGTATGTAGCGATCGCTAGCAAATTGCGTATCTTGCCTCACATCGCTCAAAACCAACGGCTGTAAACTTCGCTTAACCTTATTTGCCAAACTAATCGCTATATCTTCGCTTAAGTCCAGAGATATCGGTGAGGATAGGATTTGCGGTTGCTGTCCAGATTCTACTAGAGCTGCGATTTGTAATTCCTGTTCTACTTGCAGTAGTAAGACGCATTTATCCGCACCAGCATTAGCGATCGCAATATTTAAAAGCGTTGCCAAAAGTTTATCAAATTCTATTTCTTGAGAAATCGCTTGAGAGGCTTTGATTAGGCTCGCAAGATCTATTGCCTCAGAGTCAGCACCAGAAGATTGGGAAGTAGTTCTCTTAGGCAAATTAGAGGGATGAGGTTTAAGAAGAATAGGAGCCAATAGTTGGGGATAACGTTTCTCTAAGTCATTGACTTTAGCCTTTGCCCCCCAACGCACATAGCAATAATATGACTCAACCACATAAACTTGAGCTATTTTTTCTTTCCCCCATTCCAAATAGAATTTGGCGGCAAGCTCATTAGCTAAGGCTTCTTCTTGCATATAGCCATTCTCCTTGGCTCCCGCGATCGCCAGATCGTATAACGAGATCGCTTGACTTGCCTTTCCCAAAACACGAAGTTGCTCAGCTTTTAATAATAGAAGCTTATGTTGGTAATTCATCGGAGCAGATTTTGCTATCTGAAGAAGATGATTGTGAGCAGTCTTAACTTTTTTAAGATAGTCTCTTTTTTTTGATTTGTTTACAAGGGGATATATCGCTAATCTAACCAAAGCATCATAAAAATAGAAAAGCGTTTTGGATATAGTGCCATCAATAATTCCTACTAGCTTTTCAATGATTGCACTCTGTTCCAGCGCCATCTCGTAACGATAAAATAAGAATGCAAGCTGAAGTTTACGACAGCTCATATTAACTTGCAATTGGCGATCGCCTTCATCGATATTAGTTTCATCAAAATAACGCCCTACCAATTGACAAACATCATTGGTTTCGGTTGTGAGATTTTCTAAACCCTGACAGTTGAGATTGTGTATTGCGATCATCGCCCCCTGCTGAAGTTTTTCAAAATCTGGACGGCTAGCGATCGCTTCTCGGTATAAATCTATCAGATTCATTCCAGTCAAATAGGCTTGAAAAAAATAGACACAGAGACTATAGGCAGCATACTCAATATCACCAACTTCCAAACTCACTTGATAGGCTTCTAGTAGTATCGGTAAAGTATTGCTTAAAGATTCTTTGCGATAGGCTATAAATCGATTCCAGAGAAATAAGGTAGGAGCCAAGGCTGCTTTAGAGTTGAGCTGATGACATAGGGCGATCGCAGCTTTGCCAATAGCATATCCATTATCTACTTGACCAAGCTTCTCACAGAGCAGAAAGGCGTAGATCGTATATGCCATAGACGATTTAGGAATATTGCCATACCGAAGGTACATAGAGATTCCATTAAACGTGATGAATGGTAAAATCTCTGGTATCCCACTTTGAGCCGCTGCACCGATCGCATTAAACAGATGACAGGCTGCTAATTTGGAAGGATCTGACATAGGCGGTAAACTGAGCAAATCCTTAGGAGTTTTACCTGTCATCCGATAGAGCGTAGTTAAAAATCCTAAGCTGGTTTGTAATTTAGATAGTTTCTGGGGAATTTGTGCACCAAATAGAGGCAGAATAGTACGAGCGTAGTCAACGGCAGCACGAGCTTGATTTTGGGCTACCAGAGCCAAAGTCTGAATCTCATAAAATTTGGCTCGATCCAACTGATTTTTCGCATTTTTTAATCCGATCTCAATCAGTACTCCCATCTTAGTAAATGCACCAGAAAGATAGGCAACTTCGGCAGCTAGTTGATGTAGTCCCAAACTAAGACCATACTGATCTCGCCAACAATGAGTTGATAAAAGCTGTAATCCTGTATTCAGATAATTCATAGCAGTATCGTAAGCTGATGACAACCGCGCTTTTTCGCCAACACGCCAGTTCAGATGTGCTAGCTCCTCTCGTTCTTTTGCCGCATGAATCAGAGATATACCCCGATTAAGTTGATTGACAATGTGAAATAATGATTTATCATTGTCGTTTCTTAATGTCCGCTTTAGAAGCAATCGACCAATATCTAGATGTACGGCTTCTTTTTGAGATTCTGGAATCATAGAATAGGCAGCCTGTTGTACGCGATCGTGGAGAAATTGGTACGAGCAGGAACCAGAATCTAGAATCCCAGATCTATAGAAGTTGTCTTTCTTATCACTTAAATCCTCTTGAAAAAACTTGTAGATTTGATTGAGGGGAACAATTAGTCCATCTTGCAAAGATTGCCATAATGCATTATTTACTGCTGTCTCCGAGGATTTAGAAGCGATCGCTAAGGTCTGTAAATCAAACTGTGTACCAATACAAGCTGCTAACTTCAATATGTCTTGGGTGGATTGGGATAGTTTTTGTAACTGTTCTGTCATAAACTCCACCACATCATCATTCAAGCTTTGCAATTTGATCTTGCTGATATCACATTGCCAATAGCCAACTTCTGCTTGAAAATAGATGAGTCCATCTTGAAATAGAGCCTTGAGGAATTGAGTAGCAAAAAAAGGATTTCCTTTTGTTTTTTGATATACCAACTCAGTTAATGGTTTAGCAAGGGCGCGATCGCATCTCAATGTATCCGCTACCAGTTGATTAATATCTGCCTGAATCAATGGCTGTAGTACAATTGTATTGATGGAAATTCCAATCTTTTCCAGTTCGCGGATCATCAAAGTAAATGGGTGAGATGACGACACTTCGTTATCGCGGTAGGCAGCTACAATTAATAGATGCCCAACATTCTGCATCAAAAGTTTTAATAATTGTAAGGATGCCAAGTCTGCCCACTGTAAATCATCAAGAAATATCACCAATGGTTCTGATGTTGTAAAGACTTGAATAAATTGCTGAAATAGTAAGTTAAACCGATTTTGGGCAGCATTAGGAGATAATTCAGGTACAGGAGGTTGATATCCAATAATTCTCTCTAGCTCAGGTATAAATTCAATAATGACCCTTCCATTTTCACCTACTGCTGCTAAAATTTTGGCTTTCAATGTATTTAGTTGAGCATCACTTTCACTCTGCAATTGTTCCATCAAATTGCGGAAGGCTTGAATTAAGGCAGAAAAGGGAATATTACGATTGAACTGCTCAAACTTCCCTTTAATAAAATAACCATGCTTCTGCGCGATGGGTTTGTGAACTTCATTAACCACCATAGTTTTGCCAATACCAGAAAATCCAGCAACTAGCATCAGTTCTGAGCTTCCTTGATAAACTCGATCAAAGGCATTTAATAACGCCTGAACCTCTACTTCTCGTCCGTATAATCTTTCAGAAATTAGGAAGCGATCGCTAATATCCCTAGTTGCAATCTCAAAGGGGATAATGGTTCCAGTTTGATTGAGTTCATATAGAGCGGTTTCTAGGTCATGCCGCAGACCGAAAGCACTCTGGTAACGATCCTCAGCATTTTTGGCTAATAGTTTTGCGACGATTTGGGCGATTGGATTAGGTATATCAGGATTTAATTCACATACCAATGGTGCAGGCTTTGCCAGCAGGCAATGTACTATTTCTAAGGGATCATCTGACGAGTATGGCAGTTGCCTTGTCAAAAGTTCAAATAAGGTCACACCCAAGGCATAAAAGTCACTACGGTAATCAATTCCGCGATTCATTCGCCCAGTCTGCTCAGGAGCCATGTATGCTAATGTGCCGTCCAAGACATTAGTACTAACTATTGTTGGAGTTTCATGGTGTAACCTTGTTGATAACCCAAAATCAGTTAGCTTGATCTGTTTCGTACTAGGGTTGATCAGGATGTTGCTTGGTTTAATATCTTTATGGATTACACATTGGCGATAGAGTTCTTCTAGAATATATGTTAGTTGCCGCCCGATCGCTAAAACTTCGATTAGAGTTAAATAATTATCCTCAATATAGTCTGACAGCACGATATATCCATAATCAGGCATAACTAGTACCAACCGCTTGCCATAGACTTCTAAAGCGATGGGTTGGACGATACCCGTAAAATTCAGGTTGTTGGCGATCGTGTAATGGTTACTTAGCCGCAGCATATCTTGAGGTGCAGGACAATCGCTTCTCATAGTTTTTAGGATAACGGGCTGTTCATCTGCTAATCGGATGCCACGATAGACAAGGGTTTGGCTATCAGCGTAAATTTGCTGATTGATTTGATAGCCGTTGATTAGTGGGAAGCGATCGCTATTGCTTATATCCATTTCTTCACTTTTATTTAGTCTTGTACTCATTGACTAATACTGTGGTCAGGAAAGAATTTTCGTCCAATTTTTTTGTCCAATTTCATAAATCGCATTATCGATCAAAATTGCATCGGGAATTCTCATTATTTAAAGATGAGCTTTTTATGTAATATTCTCGACATTAAAAAATCAGAAATCGATTTCATAATTTGAATTATCCCCCTTAGTTAAGTTTTATTTTGTATTCAATCAATTCAATCAATTCAATCAAGAAATAAAATATATCCCCATCATAGTCAAAATCAATTGTCAACTTAAGTTTGGCTTAATAAAACTTAGATGACAATTAGATCTCACCATTTTGTTTTTATGCAATTTTTGTATCAATTTTATATGCGAAAAAAAGATGGTAAACAGGCGATTATCAAATGCGATCGCTAAATAATCTACGTGAAAATCATTCAAGGATACTGAATTTTATCGCTTTAAAAGCTTTGAGTTTTACCTAAAAAAATATCTAAGAACAATATGTTAAACCTAATCTGGACTGGTATTGGTGTACTTTTTATTCTCTGGTTGTTAGGGTTCTCAATTAATTTTGGTGGTGGTTTAATCCATTTACTTTTGGTTGCGGTAGTAGTTGGTATTGTCTACAATTTATTGGTCGGACGACGTATTTAGTGCATAGTCTTGAGCAAAGAGAAAATGTTTGTCGGCTCAAGGAAATCTAGAAAATATGGGATATTAAACCTAAGCACTGATCGTTAAAATCGTGAGGCAGTGAAAGCCCCGCAATAATTTAGCAGTAGCCAGTTATATTAAAACTAGAAGAGAGTTGCAGCTCTTTGCGCTGCAACTCTCTTCATTGAAGGTTAGAACCAGAAGTATATTCTTATAGGATCGTAATTTTAGGACTGTTATACCAGTTATAAGTTGGACTATCAGGATCGTCATCTACACCTAACTTACTCTCAGCTCCATCGATCCGAATCCGTACTAGATATTCACCTGCCTTTACATTCTTAATCGGAATCTCAATCGTTGAAGTAGCAGAGGGCAAAGGCGGGCGATCGAACATATAGACCGTCGGACTACCAACTGTCCACTCATTTAGTGCCAAAACCATCTTCTGCTTTTCGCGCACTATTACATCCAGTTGCACAACGACCACAGCCGATCGCAGATTGTCCTCAACCTCTTCCTGTTCTCGTACAGATAGATTGATAATCGTCGGACAGAGCACAAAAGCCACGACATTAGAAGCGATCGCATTGGTCATCAAAGGCGAAGTACTCGCAATCCGATGTACTACCTGTAAACTCTGCACCCCCGCTTGAATTGTTGGTAACGGCATTGCCGCAAGCTGAAAAACAATTTCTCGATCTTGAACGGAAGTTGGCTTAATCACCAAATCACCAATTTGAATTTCTACATTCTGGTTTTGTAAATTACGCCCATAAACAATCAGCACGCTACCTAGCGAGATTGGCTCAAATCGACTACCCTGCACCAAAACCTTCTCAACAAATGGAGAAGCTGGAAACGGCGCAATCCCTGCGGGAGAAGAATCGCGAATTGGTAAAGCTCTCTGAAAAGCTTCACGACCTTCCACAATGACTAGACAAGCTCGATAGGCAACAGATAGAACATAGGGGACTTGAAATACCGACCATACCTTAGAAAGATCTTCTAAGGATATATGAACGGGTGTAATCGATACCGTTTGAACCTGATCGGAAAGATCGGAATCACTTAAAAATGGAAAGGTAGAATCGTTGCAAGTCGAACGGATCAGTTCGGGCGTAAGGATACCCTTATCTGCAAGCGTACTAATAATGCTTCCTAAAACCCGTTGAGGCTGAAGTTCCGCATCATTGCCATAGCAGCTCATCATGTAGTAAAGATCGATCGCAACTTGACGCATTAGGGGATTTCCCTTAACGCGATTGGGCGTAGAGTCTAGATTTGCTAAAGAAGGATTGCTAGTGATTTGATACAAAAAAATGTTTACTCCCACCTCAGGCGCACCTGTAGAAATCCCTCCTGGTGGTAAAGTAGTAGCTCTTGCCCCCTCGATATCCTGTTGAATTACAGCTTGTAATATCCGTTGCAGAGTTGCTGTTACGGTCGCGATCGCTAAATAATTACTCATCAGTACTTACCAAACCTAATTTTAATGCCCTGACAATTGCTTGCGTGCGACTAACCACACCTAACTTCTCAAATACACTAGTTAGGTGCGCTTTGACGGTAGCGATTGTCACATGCAGATAGCGAGAAATATCTTCATTTGACGCACCCTTAATTAACCAGTTCAGTACCTCTTGTTCGCGATCGGTCAGGTGGATCTTAGTTTGCCCCTGTAGCGATCGCCCCGCATAAAAGTGAAAAATCCGAAAGAAGCTCGTGGCAATGTCAGGGGGTAAAAATATCTCATCATGCATAACAGTTGATATTGCATCATAAAGTTGACTGCCGATCCGATCCTTAGCAACATACCCTCTTGCTCCCAACTGCATCGCTCTAAATACCAATTCATCTTCACGATGAGCCGACAAAATCAAAACCTTGCCATGATAATCCAATTTCTTAAGATCCATCAAGACTTTCAAACCACTATCTTCAGGCAACTTTAAATCTAGCTTTACATCCAAAAGAATTAAGGCAGGTTTTTGCTCGATCGCCAACTTAATTGCTTGGTCACAAGAAGTAGCCTCCCCAACGATCTTAAACTGTAGATAGCAATCATCACTATAAAAACTAAGAAGTGTATGCAACCCTCGACGAAAATTGGAATCATCTTCCACCAATAAAACCGACACGATTTGAGACGCTATTGTCATAGATCATTCTCTTAGAGGTCTTAACCACTGCAATCAAAAGTATAGACTAAAGTCTAATAACCCTTAATTTTAATCATACCTACTGTATACGTCTATAGACATAGTTAGAGAGTGGCATATGGCACTAGACTACTTCGCCCCGGGCGTATACGTCGAAGAGGTTGATAAAGGCAGTCGTCCCATTGAAGGCATCAGTCTCAGTGTGGCAGGTTTTATCGGTTTTACTGAAGATGTACGCGGCGACGCTGAGCTTTTCAAACCCATGATGATCACATCTTGGGATCAGTATCGTGAATACTTTGCAGCTCCTGGTTCTGACGGATATACAGATTTTGATGCTTACTTGCCATTTGCCGTTAATGGCTGGTTTGTAAACGGGGGTGGACGTTGCTGGGTTAGTAGCATTGGTACGAAACTACCAGGCTCAGAGCCACCAGCTCCTGAAGCAACTGCTCTCCGCATTGGTACATCGAACAACAAGCCTGCATTGATGTTTAACATCAAGCCTGCTGATGCGTCTGAAAGCCAGTTAGCACTTCCATCATCTGGCGATCGCATCAAAGTTATCATCCAAGAAAGCACTCCCAAACCATTACCTGCCGATGCTCCTGCTGATGCCGAGCCACCTCTAAACACAGGCGAATTTTTTAATGTTCTCGTTGTCCAAGGCGGACAAGAACTTGAAAGATTCGAGAATGTATCCATGAATCCCCAAGTTGCGACCGAAGTTGCTGACTATGTGGTGACAGCGATCGCCGATTCTGAATATGTAACCATTGCCGATATTTCTACCAGTGGGCAGCCCCTTACCCGTCGTCCTGCCAATGGCTCCTACGAAATTGCGCCACCTCCGTACATCTCTTCCCTCGATCGTTTCGCTCGCGACCTACTAGGACAAAGAGACGATCGCACTGGCATCCAAGGCATGTTTGAAATCGATGAAACCGCGATGATTGCCTGCCCAGACTTAATGCGTGTCTATGAAGCAGGACTAATCGACATCGATCAAGTGCATGGGGTCATGGAAATGATGCTCAGCATGTGCGAAAACTCCTTCCCTGGACCTGCATTCCGCATGGCAGTAATCGATCCACCACCGATCAAGCCCTCCAAAGGCATGGAAGCCGTACCACCAGAACGCCAAAAGCCTCAAGACGTAGCCCAATGGTTGAGCATGTTCAACCGTCGTTCCATGTTTGGCGCACTCTACTACCCTTGGATTAAAGTTGCCAATCCCCGTAAAGGTGGCAAACCATCCTACGTTCCACCCTGCGGTCACGTGATGGGACTATGGTGTCGCACCGACCAATCTCGCGGTATCTTCAAAGCTCCTGCCAACGACACCCCAAGAGGCGTTCTCGGTCTAGCTTACGAGACTAATATGCGCGAACAAGAAATGCTGAACCCCATTGGCATCAACTGTATCCGTAACTTTGCCAGCTACAATCGTGGCTTTAAAGTTTGGGGTGCTCGCACTTTGGTCGAGCCTGATAACGTGCAATGGCGCTATATCAGCGTTCGTCGCCTCATTAGCTATATTGAGAAATCGATCGAAATCGGCACACAATGGGTTGTCTTTGAACCGAATGACACAGATTTGTGGGCAAGGGTCACACGTACCGTAAGCAACTTCCTTGAAGGGCTATGGAGAAATGGCGCATTGTTCGGCGGTTCCGCCGCAGAATCGTTTTACGTCAAATGCGACTCTACTCTCAATACAAACGAAACCATGATGCTGGGTCGTTTGTTTATTGAAGTCGGTATTTGCCCAGTACGCCCCGCTGAGTTCGTGATTTTCCGAGTCAGTCAATGGTCTCCAAATAGTTGATTTTTGTAGTAATTTTGATAGTGTTGACTCGTTCAACACTATCAAAATTATTCATATATCTTTAGATATATTAGATGTATATTTACCGTATACAAGTGTCTCCATTGTTTAAAATTTTGTACTTAATTTTTTGCAGTCCTTAGGAGCAATTTTTAGATGCAATTTTTAATAAATGGGAATAAATGCCCATACACAGATATTAAATTAGGTTAGGGAGGAAAAATGGCCGAACTTCAACCAATTCCTACTAGTAGATTCTACGTAGAATTTGATGGCATCACTGAAAAATTGGTTAAGAGTGTAACTGAAGCAACCTTTACTGGTCAGACACAGGGTCACGAAAAACCTCTTGCTTCCACTAAAGGTGGAAAGACTTTATGGCAAAGTACTTCGGCTGGTTTTGAAGAAAATCCAAATATCACTTTTGAAGCTTATATAGTTGAAGGAGATATGGATTTTTATAATTGGATGTTGGCTACAATGCCAAAGAGTGAAGGTGGTCAAGGCAAGTGGTCTGAAAATCGCAAGAATGGTTCGATTGTGGCCTATGACAGCGGAGATAATGAAGTAATGCGTTGGAATCTAACTAAATGTTGGATCAAGTCTTACAAAGTTTCAGATTTTAGCGCTGAGAGCAATGAGTTAGCCGTCGAGACCTATGAAGTCATTGCCGAGGAAATGGTTCGCGTCAGTTAAACACAGATCGCACAAATCATCGGATAGCGACAGTTTTATTTAAGCAAAAATTTGAGGTTAGGCAATTATGGCGAGTGGTGAGATTTTAAGTTGTTCTAAATACTACTTTTCACTTGATGGTCTAGACGAACTTGTTGTAAAAAAAGTTGGAGGTATTGGCAATACCCTACAAACTGCTGGAACGGATAAATCCTATGGAGTGACAAAGGGTGGAAAATCCTTTATCCAAGCAACTGTAACGGGTGTATCCAATGACAAGATTACTGCCGAATACGTCGGTACAATTGGAGACAAAAGGCTCTATCAATGGTTTTACGATTCGCATTCTCAAGTTAGTACTGGTGGTGGCTCAACTACTAAAGGTGCTAGAAAAACTGGTTCTATAACCCTTTACAACCAAGGTGGCGAAGAAGCGGCTCGATGGGACATGACAGGTATTATGCCATCAAGCTACAAGAGCACTAAGCTTGAAGCTGGTACTGAAGATCTATTTATTGAGACAGTTGAATTTGTATACGAGAGTATTCATCGCAAAAAATGATTTAAAATTCTGTGTTTTTAGAGTTTAAAGCAACTTCATAATTCTGCTTTAAACTCTAAAACTACTAAATTCTCACTTACCTATCCTAGGGTTACATCATGGCTGCTGCGCCTACTGATTCAACGGCAATAGAACTCTTAGTAAGTTCTAGGTTTTATATTGAAATCACCTTAAATGGCAGTTTGGAGGAGATTGATGGATATTTCATGGAATGTAGTGGATTGTCTCGCAGTCAAGAAGCAATTGAGATTGTCGAAGTAACTCCTCAATTTTGGGGCAAAACTGGTGCGACAAAAGGTCGTGTTGTCAGAACTAAGCTTCCTGGCAATGTTAAGAGCGACAATATCACTCTTAAGCAGGGATTGTCTATCTCTAAGACTATGTGGAATTGGTTTACGGCAGTAGAAAATGGTGATTGGTCTCAACAAATGCGAGACGGTGATATTACCGTTTACGATCAAGGTGCAATAGAGAGAGCAAGATTTAGATTTAATGGCGCTTGGCCAGTACGTTACAAGATATCTGATTTTAAAGCTGATGGTAGCGAATTTGTGATTTCTGAGCTAGAGTTAAGCGTTAATGACTTTTTACGGATAAGTTAAATATTAATGATTCAAACAGAGTTTGAATTTACACTACCCAAAGGCTATGTTGATAGTGATGGTAATCTGCATCGTAAGGGTGTTATGAGATTATCAAGAGCGATCGATGAGATTACGCCTATGCGCGATCCTCGCGTCAAAAGTAATCCTGCCTATGCAACAGTAATTATTTTGGCAAGAGTAATCACTAAATTAGGGGGACTAGAAGAGGTTAGCTCTATGGTGATTGAAAATTTGTTTGCCAGCGATCTTAGTTATTTACAGAAATTTTATCGCCAGATCAATGATCTAGAAGATACAGAATGGATCAATCCTGCTGAAGAATTAGAAAGCTCCACTGATTCTTAGATCTGATGTTACGTAGAACGCTGAAATTGGGGCTTGGAGACCAAGCCCCTACCTTTACAAATATGTAGGGATTTGGTCTCCAAATCCTCTCTTAAGATGACATGGAATCATTATGACGATCTTTGTTCTACGTAACATCAGTTAGATGTCAAATTTATTTAAAACTATATTCCTTTATTTTTCAGTCTTTATAGCCGATTCATTTTTTCTATAGCTACCTGCCTACTTTTACACTGGGAAAGGATTAGGAGATATGCTTAATCAAAATCTCTAATAGCGGCACTTCACGTCGCCTTTCTACCTTGAAATGTGAAGACAATTCAGTGAATTGCAGTAATTAACTATCAAACTTTTCTTGTGGTTCGTTTGAGCACAAGGCTATGTAAGAACAAAACCCATTAGTTTTTAGATTCCCCAAATAGCGCTGCCATTTGGGGAGTTGGGACTCAATAAAGTCAAATGCTTGTGAATGTCCATAGGACTATTGGCAAGCAAATCTGTACCATGAGCTTTTAGTTCTTCCTTAGTGCCATAGCCATAGGTAACACCGATCGCTAAGATTTGATTTTTCTTAGCACCAATAATGTCATGGGAGCGATCGCCTACCATCACAGTTTTTGCAGAATCCAGATTTTCACTAATTAGAATATAGCGAAGGAGATCTCCCTTATCACAGCGTGTACCATCTAGTTCGCTGCCATAGATGCCATCAAATAGAGAAATCAAACCAAAATGTTCAATAATACGCCTTGCAAAAACATAAGGTTTCGATGTAGCCACATAGGTTTGATAGCCTTCTGAGCGGATAGCTTTCAAAATTTCAGGGATTTGTGGATAGAGTAAGTTTTCAAATAAACCAACCGTAGCAAAGCGATCGCGATAAAAAATAATTGCTTTTTCTATCAAAGATGTATCAGTAGTTTGCATAAGCTTAGCAAAACTCACTGTAAGTGGTGGTCCAATGCACCAGAGTAATTCTTCTGTTTCTGGAGGCTGATAGCCGAGTCGCTCTAGAGCATACTGAATACAGGTAGTAATCCCAACTTTTGGATCGGTTAAAGTTCCGTCTAAATCGAATAGGACTGTATTCATAGATTGTGGGGTAGAGATTTTCGCTCTAACTATATCGCAGTTTTCAACTTACGGGAGAGTTATGGGGCAACATTTGCCATATATAGCAATAGCTAGAGAGTGGCAACGCTTCGCGCCGCCACTCTCTTCTGGGTTTTATGTCTTAACCTATTTGCTGATATCAAAGTCATAACGGTATAAGACTCAAGATATAGTGTTAAAGCATACTAACCTATCTCGAAGGATATCTCGATCTTTCACAAAATCAATAAAGGCGGCGCGAAGCGCCATCTTCTATTACGTTTTATCAAAATCCCAAAGTTATTAAGAGAATGCCCAAAAAAGTTTTTATTACAGGTGCGAGTGGTTGTGTCGGTCATTATTTGATCGAAGAGCTTTTAGCAAAAACTGATTACGATCTGTATTTACTCGTGCGCGATCGCAAAAAACTACAAATTAACCTCAGAGATCGCTCTAATGTGCATGTTATCGAAGACTCGATGCAGAATATCGGCAACCATAAAGAGCTACTCCGCACGATGGAATTTGTGGTCAGTACTGCCGCAGGCTGGGGTGGGGAAGAAGCCTTTATGGTTAACCGCGATAAAACCATTGAACTATTTTCCATGCTCGATCCAAATGTCTGTGAACGCGCCATCTATTTCTCCACAGCAAGTATTCTCGATTCCCATAATCAAATCATTCCTGAAGCAGGAGAAATTGGCACGGCTTACATCGCTTCCAAACATGCTTGTTTGGAAACCCTAGAGAAGTCAATTATTCGCGATCGCCTAATTACTGTTTTCCCGACCCTCGTTTTTGGCGGTGCATCAGACAAACCTTATTCGCACCTATCCAAAGGGCTTAAAGATATTCTCAAATATGTACCCTATGCGAGATTTCTAAAAACTGATGGTAGTTTCCATTTTGTTCATGCGATCGACATTGCTCAAATCATTACCCATTTGCTTACCACGGAAACAGTTCCTCAATCTCCTGCTCGTCTAGTTTTAGGAATGCAGCGTCTAACGGCTCAAGATTTAGTCGCCCAATTCTGCGAACATTTAAACTTAAAAGTTGGTTGGCAGTTTGAACTAACTCCATTCCTAGTCGATGTAGTGATCAAATTATTCCGTATTGAAGTTGCTGCATGGGATCGCTATTGCATTGCCCAGCGCCATTTTACCTATAATGTCGTCTCTCCTGAAACCTTTGGTTTAGTTTCTAAATATCCCCGTTTAGCGAATTTACTTGCAGAAGTCAAATAGATTTTTCAGGAAGGGAATAGAGCCATTTAAGTAATTTTGAATTTCGTCGCGATCGCCAAACGTTAGCTTTGCATTACACTTTGCGCTGAAATCAAGCTCAAGATATTTTGAGATTACGGCAAAGCAACAATCTCAAAATATCTTGGACTTAAATTGTTCGCTATTTGTTTTAGTAGATTGGACTTTGGAAAAATTTGAATTAAAAAATGGATGAATGCGCTATTAGGCACTAGTCATTATAGGAAGTATCAAAACCAAGAGAATCGTAACGGGAATGAAGAGCATCTTCTAAACCCCACATTAAATTATCCTCAGAGTCGAACATTTGCCCAGAAAGATGGTCACGCTTTAAATGCAACCATTCCAATTCAATGGGATTCATCTCAGAGCAGTAGGGTTGT